>NZ_VOYO01000027.1:0-32000 GCF_013420255.1 Acinetobacter sp. YH01021 | reverse complement strand
TAAATTACGCAGAATAACTTTCAACTTTTGCCAGTGTTGATCTGTCAGCATGGTACGAGGCATAGCGAATAGTAAAATTGGGTTTGGCGATTTGATTTTACTACTTCGCTATTTTTTTAAGCTAAAATTGTCAACACACCCTAATATATGTTCGGTTTTAATTTAGATAATTAAAGCCAAAGATCTATGCCCGAGAGGTATTGTTATGGAAACTACCATCATTCTTGCCATCTTGGCGATCATTATCGTATTGCTGATCATTTTTTATAACAAGAAAAAGTGAAATAGCGATGATGCTTTTTTACTGCTTTGAGGGTTTTTACTAATCTTAGAGTAAATTCCAGAGCTTTAATCAATCAAATATTAATTCCCTGTTGGGAAACCATGAAATCCTCATTGGATTACATAAAGAATCCCGAGGATTAAAATCACAGAAACCACAATTTCCAATATTTTCATTTTTAAATGACTTCTAAACTTAAGCATCTCATCTTATCTGAATTTTCTTTTACTCTAAAAACAAAAAACTGCATCATAAAAAAAGCATGATCTTGCTTGATAAGGCTGGTTAACTATTCGTACTAGATAAATTGTATTAGCAGAAAATTAGGTGATTTGATTCAAATCAGCTGTTCAACTGTTGGAAAGCTATGTGATCCATGTTCAAACATGGCATCATGCCAAACATCAAACATGGGCACTTTCACATCCAGAGCCAAGGGCAATTTTTTTTCATTAAACTGCATATGCTTAAGATCTGATCCCCAGGCAATCAAATCAACATCCAAAGTAATCTGATGGGATGGACGTACTCGCCCTGATTCCTGTTCCAGCTGTTTGAGCAACTCAATCAGGTCTTCACTGGACACCGAACTTCGCAATAAACACGCTGCATTCCAGTAATCTGCGCCGATGCCATCGCGGCAAGGAATCATATAAATGGGAGAAAACTGAACTTCTCCCCATTCAGAAATACGTTGCTGTGCAGCTTGAAAATGTTGCTGAGGATGACAATTACTCGCTAATGCTAGGGCGAAAATCGTTTCGGTGGCGTTCAAGACGTATCCCTACAGAATTGGCTTGCGCGATAATGGCAGGCTTACGGATCGTAATATTAATCGATTCAATTGCTGTAAAGGTAGTAAAAAGTGCATTCAGCACTAACTTTGCTGCATGTTCAATCAATTCAGGCTTGGCGTCTTGAATGACTTTACTGGAAATCTCACAAATTTCTGCATAATTCAACGTATCTGCAAGTGCATCTGAGTTTGATGCCTGTTCTAAATCGGTTTGAATGATCAAATCCAGCATTAAAGGCTGAATAATTTGACGCTCCCAGTTAAAGCAGCCCACGACTGTCTCAACCTTTAAACCTTCAATAATAATGGCGTCCATTGGATTGCTCGAGAATTTAATACTGACCACATCCCCCTCAAGCTCCTTTACAAAGGGAGGAGCTTTTAAAGTCCCCCTTTTAAAAGGGGGATTTAGGGGGATTTTTCCAAGTCTAGATAGGGTTTAAGATTAATGCTTTAACAGCAGATTCGGATCCATGCTCTGCACCATCTGCAAACGCTGATCGGCATAGATGTCGGTATACGGCGCCAGAATACGCATGAAACGGTCGAAATACAGCATTTGCTTGAACAACAAGGCAAAGTCACGCGGGAAGCGGATCCCGTGACGTTCACCCACAGCCACCATATCCATCATGATATCGTTCAGGTCAGCAGGATTTGACGTTAACAATTCCTGCGGATCTGCCATCAATACACCACTAAACAAACGTTCCAGATCAGCAGCCAAAACTTTGGTATCAATCTGCACAGCGGTCATGCCCATTTTCAGCATGTTTTGCGCCATCAGCTCATAATTGGTATGTTGCAATGAATCCATGAATGCCATACATGCCGTCCATACTTCAGGCTTGAGCTGACCAACAATACCGAAATCAATAAAACCGACACGGCCATCTTCAAGTAGCATCAGGTTGCCTGCATGCAGATCGGCATGGAAACTGTTACACATCATCAAGCTGCCAAACCAGGTATTCATCGCAGTGATAAGTACTTGAGATGGATCTTTGGATACTTTTTTGACCACTTCAAAATCTGTCAAAGGCACACCGTATAAACGCTGCATGGTGAGCACACGACGGGTCGAATATTGATGATAAACCTTAGGTGCAGTGGCTGCCTGATTGTTGGTGATATTCAGGTAATTAACGAAATCATCCAGATTCTGGGCTTCTTCGATAAAATCGACTTCACGTACCATACGGGTTTTGATTTCTTCGACAATGTCAGCCAGTGAAGCAAACTTGACTTTCGGGACTGCTTTTTCCAGCAATTTGGTTGCCCAATGTAGGACGTTCAAGTCAGTGTACAAAATAGTTTCTACACCGGGTTTTTGTACCTTAATCACCACATCTTCGCCAGACACCAGTTTGGCCGCATGCACCTGTGCAATAGATGCAGAGGCTAATGGTGTTTCATCAATCGATGCAAAGATTTCATCCAGATTACGTCCTGCAAATTCAGAGGCTAAAACCTGCTGGATATAGCTAAACGGCAAACGTGGAGTCTGATCCAAACAGCCCTGAAATTCTTCAACGTATTCACGTGGAAACAGCGACGGCGTGCTGGCAATAAACTGACCCAGCTTGATATAAGTCGAACCTAAGGATTCAAAAGTTTCACGCATGAGTTTGGCATTGCTCGGCTTTTCAGTGGCATATTTAAAGCCAGCCTTTGCCGCAACGACTGCTGTTTCCCCCATACGGGCAACTGAACGTATTCCATCTAACCAGATATTGTTTTTCATAATGTCTTAGGAAAAATTAATTAAACGCAGTGTAGCAAAAAAAATTCACTTTGCAGGCTTATCTTGCCTGACAGATTGGGCAATCTGTATCTTTTTCGAAAGCGAGAATCCGCTGTTTAAAGCTCAGCCCATCCCACAACAACAGCTTTTGTCGAAGTGGCATCTGGCTCAATCCCAGATATAACAAGGCATGATGTGCCTGCAAACTGGCCATCACATTCGGGGTAGTCGCCAGTACACCGGAGTCTGCACAGCGCAAACTTTCATCGGCCTGATTTTCTGGCGGGAACAGGCAAGCATAACAGGCGGAATCCCCTTCGACCATAAATAGCTGACCTTGCAAGCCAATCGCAGAAGCACTCAATAAGGGCACATTCAGCTCCACGCAAATCTGATTGACCAGATAACGTGTGGCAAACTGATCACAGCCATCCAATACCAGATCCTGATGCTCAATCACACTTACTGCATTTTCAGCCGTTAAGGCCTGATTGATATATTCAACCTGTACATTCGGATTAATTTGACCCAGTCGTTTCGCCAGAATTTCTGCCTTATAAAATCCAAGATCCTGCGGCATAAATGCCAGTTGTCGCTGTAAATTACTCATCTCGATGGTATCTGGATCGATCAGGGTAATTTTCCCCACACCTGCACGTGCCAGAAGTTCTGCCAGTGCACAGCCAATCCCGCCACAACCAATAATGCAGACATTAGAAAATTTTAACCGTTCTTGAGCGTCAATATCCCAGCCATCCAGAAGAATCTGACGGCTATACAGATGCAGTTCAGCATCGGTGAGGTCAAATTCTGGGGAGATGGCATCCATGTTAAATGTAGACAACGTCTTTCCTTGTTTCGAAAATTTTTAAAAGCGGTGGCAAAGATTAGCTTTACCGAAGTGTTTAAGTACTGATAAATTTCTGGAATATCAATCTCACAGTCAATTTACAGCATATCAATAAATGGTTCGGCCATCGTTGATGGCAAATAGCATATCAGCTAAACGCTCGGTATCAAGCTGCAGCTGCTATGGCTTGGCAAGATTTTTTGAATCACCTCAATTAAACAGTTCCGGCAAACAGCTCTTTCTCATTTATAAAAGGTGTCAGACCTGAAGTTTTTAAAATCTTTGTTATTGAATTCCCCTGTAAATCGAGCTGTCTTGTTTAGCAATTCTGTAGTCTCTGCCTGTATTTAAGTATGAAAATGTATGAGTTCAGTGAGACCTCAGGCATCTGTCTCTAAATATGATTAATCTGAAAATACCAAGCAATCTTTTCAGCTTTCATAAAATCGTATGGAGAACATACATGACCGAGCATAACAATACTCAACATGATAATCGTGAAAAATTATGGGAATTGATCAAGGATGTTCGTTACACCATGATCAGCCATTTAACCGACATACATGAAATACACTCCCAGCCGATGACCATGCTGAACTCCGAGCAGATGAATGAACGTCAAAATTTATATTTCATCCTGCGTAACACCAATGATCTGGTCAAAGCAGCAGAAACAGGCCTTGGTCAGATTGGTCTGTCTTTTGCAAAACCATCAGATGGTATTTATGTATCGATCAGTGCTCATGCCCAGATCAGTACTGACCGCATTCTGATTGAACAGTTGTGGAATCCGTGGGCAGAAAACTGGTTTGAAGGCAAGGATGATCCGACCGTACGGGTATTGATTGCTGAAGCAGTCAGCGCAGAATACTGGAATGTCACAGATAACAAAGTTACCCAGCTTTTTAAAGCCTTAAAAGGCGGTGTTACCGGCGAAGCGGGCGAACCGCATGCAGAACATCAAAAAGTGAATCTACAAAGTAATATCTGGTAATGAATGAGATTTAGCCTCTTTATCTTAAGAGGCTAAATTTTTGATATATTTAATTTTAAATATTAATGTAATTTTACTGTAATGACATAAAAAATTATAATTTTTGCTTGCCTTAATCTGCTCTCTTAAAAATATAAGTTCGGGAAAATCAGCTCAATATCTGATTAAAATTTAAGTAGCAGATTTATTTCTTAAAAAACCAAAAGGCTGCTATGGCAGCCTTTGAACATTCAATCAAACAATTAATTTGAAAAATTAGCTGACTCGCTTCATCTCTTGAAGTTTGGCAACTTCCTGCTGTTTGAGTAAATTTCGCTGAATCTTGCCACTCGATGTTTTAGGCAAAGATGCCACAAACTCAATCTCTTTCGGATAGGCATGTTTGGATAAGCGTGAACGTACATAACTTTGCAGTTTCAACATCAAATCTTCAGTAGCTGGATATGCTGATTTAAGTACTACAAAGGCTTTCACAATTTCAGTACGTTCTGGATCTGGCTTGCCGACGACTGCAGATTCAAGCACTTCTTCACATTCAAGCAAAGTACTTTCTACATCAAAAGGTCCAACCCGATATCCTGAGGTTGTAATGACATCATCTGCACGTCCAATAAAATCAATACCGCCATATTCATTCAGCTTCACGGTATCACCAGTGAGATAATACTGCCCGACAAATGACTTGCGGTTATGCCCTGCATAGCCTTCAAACCACATCAAAGGTGAAGCTGAACAGTCGATAGCAAGTGTTCCAATCCCGCCGTTTTCTACTTCCTGATGTTCTTTGTCCAATACAGCAAAACGATGCCCAGGAATAGCAAAACCGGCTGAACCAATTTTTTTATAATGCTCTAAGCCATGATGATTGGCGATCACCATCCCCAGTTCAGTCTGTCCATATTGATCATAAATATTCACATTTAAATCATGATTAAACCACTGAATCACTTCAGGCGTGAGCGGCTCACCTGCACTGCTTACCACGCGTAAATGTGAACTGATGCCTGCATCAAATTTTTCTTTAAAGCCAAAGAACATGCGAAATGCGGTTGGCGAACCGGTCAAGTTACTGACCTGATATTTTTGAATGATTTGTACGGCGTTATCGACACTAAAGCCACGTTCATCCATGATGATGCTGTGCCCTAAACTCAACGGCCCTGCAATACCATAATACAGTCCATACGCCCAGCCCGGATCTGCCAGATTCCAGAAGGAATCTTCATCTCGCAGATCTACGGCGTGCAGCATATAGCCTTTAAAGGCCAACAACGCTTTTAAAGGTACAGGAACCGATTTTGCCAAACCTGTCGTACCTGAAGTAAACATCATCAGGAAGACATCATTAAACTGGCAATTTACCGGTTCAAACTCCTCTTGTTGTTGCTGTAAGGCTGTCCAGAAATCCGCATCTTGATAATTATTTGTCGCTGTTTGATGCACAGTCAGAATATTAGGAACATTGAAATCATGGAGTTTCAGTCGTTGTTCTTCATCAGTAACGATCAACTGGGTATTGGCGGTACTGATACGATGTTCAATGGCTTTGCTTTCAAAGGCAGTAAATAAAGGTTGGTAAATGGCACCAATCCGCCAAGTGGCCAATATAGTAATTAAGAGTGCTGGCGTTCTTGGCAGCAACCCTGCAATACAGTCACCAGCCTTTAAACCCAGAGAATGCATATAATTGGCCAGCTGTCCTGAAGCCACGGCCAGTTGTTCAAAGGTCCACTGCTCTGCATCTCCGTTTTTGCCTTCCCAAATCAGTGCAGTTCGGTTTTGACCCAAGTAGCGACCACAGCATTCGGTATACGCATTGATGTTCTCTGCGTTTCCAACCAGATGTTCTTGAACCATATTTTCAAAATTAAAATCAGCATATGCCTGTTCTAGTGTCTTCATGACGACAACCTCTTTCCTGTTGTAGTTTTCAGGCGACCTTGCCTGAGTTTGTCCATTTGTATTTGTTGTTCCTGCTGATTCCATCAGCATACTTTTTTAAATCTGCATTCATGCCCTAGGACTAGAACATGAATAAGGCTTATTTTTCGATTATTCGTACTGTATGTCTTTAGATCATCATGTTCAGTTAAATCCTGCAATTTCCATATCCATCAATAGTAAGTGCAGGATTTAAACATCAATCAAAGTCTGTTTTTTTAAATTAAAAAATCAGCGTTGACATACTTCACGTGCAATCACCAGTCGTTGAATATCTGATGCACCTTCATAAATCTGGCTCACTCGTACATCACGATAAATTCGCTCGACCGGAAAATCAGAGACATAACCGTAGCCACCATGAATCTGGATCGCATCCGAGCAGACTCTTTCTGCAATAGTCGATGCAAACAGTTTTGCCATCGATGCTTCTTTTAAGCATGGCTGGCCAGCATCTTTAAGCGTTGCCGCATGCAAGACCAATTGTCGCGCCGCTTCAATTTGTGTCGCCATATCTGCCAGCCTGAATGCCACAGCCTGATGCTGCACAATTTCTACACCAAAGGCTTTGCGTTCATTGGCATATTCCACTGCGGCATCCAGTGCAGCCCGTGCCATGCCGACTGATTGCGCTGCAATGCCGATCCGACCCGACTCAAGATTCGACAAGGCAATTTTATAGCCTTCACCTTCCTGGCCCAGCAGGTTGGCAGCCGGAATCCGGCAGTTATCCAGAACGATGGTCGCGGTATCCGAACAATGCTGACCCATTTTCTCTTCTAGGCGTGACACGATATAACCCGGTGCATCGGTCGGCACCAGAAAGCATGAAATACCCTTTTTCCCTGCAGATTTATCAGTCACAGCAAAGACTAATGCAATCTGTGCGTGTTTACCTGTCGTGATAAACTGCTTGGTGCCATTTAGCACCCATTCATCACCATCACGTTCGGCTTTACACTCCAGCGAACTGGCATCCGAACCGGCCTGAGGTTCTGTCAAACAGAAACAGCCGAGCCATTCACCTGTTGCCAGTTTGGTTAAATACTGCTGTTTTTGTGCTTCAGTGCCATAACGCTGGGTAATGCCGCAAGGCAAAGAATTCTGCACACTGATAATCGTCGAGATTGCACCATCTCCTGCGGCAATTTCCTCTAGCGCCAAAACCAATGATACATAATCCAGACCTGCACCACCCCATTCTTCAGCCACTGTCATACCCAATGCACCAAGCTCACCAAGCTCTTTAAGTTCTTGTGCTGGAAATTGTGCCGTTTTGTCGCGTAAGGCCGCCGTCGGTTTCAGCTTCTGCTGCGAATAATTGCGCATCATGTCCTGAATCATTTTTTGTTCATCATTTAAAATCACGGGTATTTCCCTTCTTTATTTTTTATATCCAGCATCAGCAAAGAATTTTTAATTTTCAAAATCTGATGTTTTTTTGGATGTATTCGGCAAATTCAGCATGCAACTTTCCCTGACACGTCATTGCCATTTTGATGAGTCAAAGAAAGTGTGTTTATTTAATGAATTATTTTGGTGCCATACGGATTGCGCCATCCAGACGAATGACTTCACCATTTAAATAGCTATTTTCAAAGATATGCCCCACCAATTGGGCGAATTCCTGTGGTTTTGCCAGACGTGGTGGAAACGGCACCATTTGCCCCAAAGCATCCTGGACATTTTGCGGCATGCCTTTCAGCATCGGAGTTTCCATAATGCCCGGCGCGATGGTCATGACACGGATCGCTTCACGGGCCAGTTCACGTGCCAGAGGTAAAGTCATTGCGACTACTGCACCTTTAGAAGCCGCATAGGCAGTCTGACCAATTTGGCCGTCATAAGCGGCAACCGAAGCGGTGTTCACAATCACGCCACGTTCTTCTTCACCAGCTTGCAGCTCATATTTTGCAATTAAAGCCGCCGCATGACGCAACATATTAAAAGTACCGTTTACATTAATATTCAGCACTTTTTGGAACATTGCCAATTCATGGATGCCGTTACGACCCAATACTTTGGCGGATGGCGCAATCCCGGCACAGTTGATCAAACCATTCAGTTGGCCATATGTGCTTTCAACATGAGCGAAGAAAGCTTCAACTGTCTGTTCATCGGTCACATCGAGCTGTACAAATTCAGACTGTGAGCCCAGTTGCTGCTGTAATGCCTGACCCTGCTCCTGATTCATATCGACCAGAATCACTTTAGCACCGTGTTCAACCAAATGAGTCGCTGTAGCTGCACCCAAACCTGAGGCACCACCAGTGATCACAATAACTTTTCCCTGAATGTTCATGTTTATTTCCTAGCGATTTTTCTATTTCAGATACGACTTAATATGCAGAGTAAACAGAGTTTTTATTCTGTACAATTTCCAAATATTGCATCTTGCATGATGTATTTGGACAATGAAAACAAGGATGTCAGACTGAATATGCATAAGCCTGCACTGGAATATAGCAAAGGCACCATCTCGATTGACCTGGTGAACGAAGCATTGCTGGATGCCAAACGGCTGCAATTTGATATCCCTGCCATTTTGAAAAAAGCCAATATCCCAGCAGAAGTATTAAATGCTCCCAAGGCACGCGTGTCGGTCAGCCAATTTGCCCAATTATGGACTGTGCTTGCAGACAGCATGAATGACGAATTTTTTGGCATGGACAGCCATGCCATGCGTCGTGGCAGTTTTAAATTGCTTTCGAAAATGGTTATGCAGGCAGATACACTGGAAAAAGCGCTGCAAAACATTCTGCAATTTCTCAACTTGGTTTTGGACGACCTGCAAAGCACGCTCATGGTTGAGGAACACTATGCCTATATCGTGATTTATGATTTAAAAACAACCAAACGCATGTTTAGTTATGCGACTTATCTGATGCTGATTCATACCCTGATCTGCTGGTTAAGTGGACAACGGATTTTGCTTAATCAGATTCAATTGAAATGTGCAGCACCACTGAATGATTTTGATTACAAAGTTCGATTCTGTGAACAGATTGAATATCAGGCCAGCGAAAATTACGTGCAATTTGATGCCAGCTATCTGCAACTGCCGATTAAACAGGATACTCAGTCTTGGTATCAGTTTATTCAGCAAACACCACAAAATTTATTGGTGCGTTTTAAAAACCCCTATGCCTTGAGCACCCAGATTCGCCGAAAATTGCTACAGGTTTCGCCGGCAGAATGGCTGGAACTAAATGAACTAGCCTTAAAAATGAATATGTCTGAAGCCACCATGCAACGGCGTTTAAAAAGTGAAGGTGTCAGCTATCAGCAATTAAAAAATGAGATACGCCGGGATACCGCAATTGAATTACTGACCCGTACTGAACAAAGTTTACAAGAGATCAGCGATCAGCTTAACTTTCAGGAATCCAGTGCATTTCATCGTGCATTCAAAAAGTGGACTGGCGTCAGTCCAGGTGCGTATCGACAAAATAATATTAGATAATTTATATAAAATTAGACTTTAAAAATATTACCGAAAAAATACTTGGATTCTAAACATTTATTTTTATTATGATTATATATTTCAAGCCCTAAAATATATATTAGCAGGACTACACAGTCACCCAGAAAGCTTTGCAATTCACCCGGAAATAGATTATTTTTCATTCAATTTATAGCACTTTTGCTATTGGCTGTACTCTCCATTTTCCTTTCTAGTTGAAGGTATCTCCATGTTAAAGATGACTGATGTGCTTGGGCAAAATCTTGTCCAAAACTTCTCTAAAGCTTTATTTTCTTCGACTGATCTCATCACAGAACAGTTGAATCAAGGGATTTTAAATGCATCGGATGCAGAACTGAAAGATGCAATTTTGCACTTCTTTAACCAGGTAGATGCTGTGGAAGCGGCTCAGGCCCTTGAAATTCCGGAAGAACGTATCAACGAATTACAACAAGGTATTGCCTTGAAAGATGAAAAATCTCTGGCAGATACTTTAAAAGTTGTGGCACTTTGTCTGGCAATGGAAACTGGTAGTCTGGATCAGGTAGAAGTATACGACTGTCTACAGGACTATCCGATGTAATTCTTTTTAAAAATTCCTCGAAAGCGGTGCTCTGGCATCGCTTTTTTGTTTTTAGTTATACTGCGTTGGCGTGATGTCATTCAAAATACTTAAGGTTTCAGATGCAGTCAGGAATTTATAAAGAAAAAATCCAATAAAAAAGCGACCACATCGGTCGCTTTTTTATAAAGATAGATGACAGATTAATGTGGCCATTGACCCAAAGTTACGCGATCATTCCCGCCATAATCTTTAACCGTGCGGACTTGCTTATAACCCGCCTGTTTAAATAGATGTTGTACGGCGTCTGCCTGATTATAACCATGCTCAAGCACCACCCAACCATTCACGGTCAAATGCTTCTTGGCTTGCAGAATAATCATTTCAATATCGGCCAGCCCCTTTTTATCTGCCACCAGCGCACGTTCCGGTTCAGTCGCCAGATTCTGCATATGCACATCATCAGCATCGATATAAGGTGGATTCGATACAATGGCATCAAAGAATTGACGGCCAAATGGTTTCAACCATGAACCCAGAACAAATTCCACATTCTCAATATCATGTTGTTCCGCATTATATTTCGCCACCTCAAGCGTAGGCTCGTAGATATCGGAAGCGGTTAGTGTCCAGTTAGAACGTTCAGATGCCAGTGATAAGGCAATTGCACCAGTACCTGTACCCAAATCCACCACACGGGCATCTTCAGGCAGGTCTAACTTCAATACCGTCTCAACCAGTACTTCAGTATCCGGACGTGGCACCAAGGTATCTTTGGTCACTTTGAGGTCCAAAGTCCAGAATGGCTGTGAACCAGTGACATAAGCCAAAGGCTCACCGGCAGCAATACGCGCCAACCCGTCTTTATACGCTTGTTCCTGTTCCGGCGTTAACTCCTGATCCTTTTTCATCAGCAGATCAAATGAATCAATCTTGGTGATGTGTTCCAATAACCAGGCATTTTCCTGACGTTCGTAACTTTCAGCTTCGCCGCGTAAAGCCAAGGCTTGTAAAATATTCATTATCCACCATTCTGCTGTGCAAGCATGGCCAACTGATCCGCCTGATATTCGCGGTGCAGACTATCCAGCAATTCGGTCAAATCACCTTCCATCACGGCATCCAGCTTGTATAAAGTCAGGTTAATGCGGTGATCGGTCATACGACCTTGCGGATAGTTATAAGTACGGATACGTTCCGAACGATCACCCGATCCCACCAGGTCACGACGCATTTCCGAGGTTGCTGCATCTGCTGCTGCACGTTTGGCATTTTCCAAACGTGATACCAGCAGTGCCATCGCTTTGGCCTTGTTCTTATGCTGTGAACGCTCTTCCTGACACTCCACTACGGTGCCGGTTGGAATATGAGTAATACGTACTGCAGAATCGGTTTTGTTAACATGCTGACCACCTGCACCGGAAGCACGATACGTATCAATCCGCAAATCAGATGAATTGATTTCAACCGAGGTATCGACATCAATTTCAGGAAGAATCGCAACGGTACATGCTGAGGTATGCACACGGCCTTGTGATTCGGTCGCCGGTACACGCTGTACACGATGCGCACCACTTTCAAATTTTAGACGACCGTAAACCCCGTCACCATTAATCAGGCAGATGACTTCTTTATAGCCGCCATGTTCGCCTTCATTTTCAGAGAGGATTTCAATACGCCAGCCTTGGTTTTCCGCATATTTACTATACATACGAAATAAATCGCCTGAGAAAATCGCAGCTTCATCGCCGCCGGTTCCGGCACGAATCTCAAGATAAGCCGAGTTGGCATCATTCGGATCTTTCGGAATCATCAAGATGTTCAAGTCTGCTTCAAGCGATTCAATTAAAGCTTTATTCTCTTTAATTTCTTCCTGTGCCATTTCCTTAAAATCTGGATCTGACAGCATGGCCTGAGCTGTTTCAATGTCTTCTTCAGCCTGTCTGTACTTGGTCCAGACATTGGTGATTTCTGTTAAGTCATTATGCTCACGTGACAATTGACGGAAGCGCTTATTATCAGAAATGACTTCTACATCAGCCAGTAATGCGGTCAATTCTTCATGGCGGTCAGAGAGTTGGTCTAATCGTAAACGTAACGATTCTTTCATTTTCTAAAAAATCTCAAACATAGGCTGCGACTAAAAACCGATTTAGCACAGCGAAATCAAAAAATTGCGCCTAGTTTAACGACTCTGGCTTCTAATGAACATCATTATTGAGTAAGTCCGCGTTGCTATCATTCGTGCTCTACAGCATTTGTTAACAAATATGATTAAAAACAGTGGAATTGCTTTTTTTATAGTCGATCTTATTCTTATTTCTTGCTGATTTTACAATTCGCCAAATAAAGCAGGGAATTATGAAGAAACATCTTCATATTGTTTTGGGCATGATTTGTTACATTTTCCGCATCGAAATAACTACAGTCCTGTAGATGGACACGGAGTGATGACATGAAACTCAACACACTTTTAATGAGTACAGTTTTAGCTGCTGGTTCAATGATGACCGTAAACGCACATGCCGACAGTACAGCGCGTGTTGCAGCAGCAAGTGCTTTAGGTAGTGTTGCAGGTACAGCATTAGGTAAAAACATGGGCGGTAATACTGGTGCAACCATTGGTGCTGCTTTAGGTGGTGCTGGCGGTGCAGCAGTTGCAAGCAGCAAGAAAAACCGCACTGAATCTGCCATTGGTGGTGCCCTAGGTGGCGGTGCAGGTTATACCGTAGGTAAAAATATGGGCGGCACTAACGGAGGTTATATCGGTTCAGCTTTGGGTGCTGCCGGTGGTGCTGCACTAGGTAACAAGATTGCCAAAGATAAAGCAGCTGAAAAACGCTCTAAACACTGGAAAAAACGTTACCGTTAATTTGCGTTCAGGCAGTTTAGACTAGACGCTACATTTAACATAAAAAGCACCTTTTGGTGCTTTTTTATTGCTGCTTTACTACGTGAATTTTCAATTAATACATGAAATTACCCTGCCCACATCATGAATAAATTAAGGAGATAAAAATCACAATTCGCCAACATTGCCTCCATGCTGTTTGGCGCTTGCTAGATTAAATTTATCTCATCAACAAAATATAGCTAGATATATAGAAGGTGTCCTCATGAACTATAAATCTCTAATGATCGCTGTCGTAGCAACCTCAGCCATGGGTATGACAGCTGCCAATGCAGGCAATACAACCAATACAGCCTTAGCTTCTGCACTAGGTGGTGTTGTTGGTGCTGCAGTAGGTAATAAAATGGGTGGTACCACTGGCGCAACAATCGGTTCAGCGATTGGTGGCGGTGCAGGTGCCGCAGTAGCTGCAAATAAACGTGACCGTAATGGTGCGATTATCGGTGGTGCTTTAGGTGGCGGTGCAGGTTATGCAGTTGGCCGAAATATGGCAGGCACCAACGGTGGTTACATCGGTGCGGCACTGGGTTCAGCAGGTGGTTCAGCTTTAGGTAAGAAAGTCAGCGAAGACCGTCGTTATGATGACCGCAGCGAACGTCGCTATAACTCTTCTCGTAACTACCGTTATAACGATTATCGCTATAACAACCGTCGTCGTTAAGATTCTCTCCCCTTATTCTTTCCTCCTTTATAAGCATCTTCGGATGCTTATTTTTTTGCCTTTATTTTTTATCTTTATCTTTTGGTTTACACTTATATCGATTTTTTTCGATATACAAATACACTCTAAAGTCGTATGCTTTTAGAGATGTTTATTTAAGAGTAATACTATGCGTACGCTTAACGATACCCAGTTCTCTATACTCGAACTGGTTCCTGTTCGTGACGACAAGAGCATTCAATTCGCGCTGAACCATGCGCTGGAACTTGCCCAAACAGCAGAAAAATTGGGTTATCGCCGGATGTGGCTGGCAGAACATCATAATATGGATGGTATTGCCAGTTCAGCAACTGCAGTTCTCTTAGGCTATTTACTGGCAAATACCAAAACCTTAACTTTAGGCTCTGGCGGAATTATGTTGCCCAATCATGCACCGCTGGTCGTGGCTGAACAGTTCGGCACATTGGCGACGCTCTATCCGGACCGGATTGAACTGGGCCTGGGCCGTGCTCCAGGTACCGATCAAATGACCATGCGTGCCCTGCGTCGTGGCCGTCAGGAAACCGAAGATCAGTTTCCACAAGATGTTCTGGAAATTCTGCAATATTTTAAAGATCCAGAACCACATCAGCGTATCGTAGCGACGCCAGGTCAAAGTACGCACGTACCCGTATGGTTATTAGGGTCCAGTCTGTTTAGTGCGCAATTGGCAGCAAAACTCGGCCTACCTTATTCCTTCGCTTCGCATTTTGCCCCGCGTATGCTGGGTCAGGCCATTCAATTATATCGTGAAAACTTTGAACCGTCTGAATATCTCGATCGCCCTTATGTATCGATGGGCGTACCGACCTGTGTCGCAGATACCGATGAAGAAGCACAATATCTGTCGACCAGTGCCTATCAGCGGGTTTTATCACTGATTCGTGGGCAAAGCCTAAAACTTAAAGCACCAATTGATTCGATGGAAGGTCTGTGGTCGCCGCCGGAAAAAATGTCAGTCGATAATTTCTTTGCCATGGCTCAGGTCGGTTCCAAAGAAACCGTTAAAGCCGGTCTGGCATCGCTTTTAGCCAAATATGACGTGGATGAGTTTATCTTTACTTGCGACATCTATGACACTGACAAACGCCTACATAACTTTGAGCTGTTGATGCAAATTAAAAATGGTCAGTAAATAAGAGTTGCATCTACCTATTCTCAGCAATGGGTAGATGTTTTTAATATTTAAAGTGTATTAGTTCAGACTTGATCGTACATTCTTCTTGAAAAAGAGAAAGTTACCCGCTTTGATAAAGGTGTCGAAATCTTAATTAAACAAAGGTAACTTTCTTATGTTGCATACTAACAATCAAATCATCAAACACAAAGTCGGCTTACTCAATTTAGCTGAAGAGCTTCAAAATGTTTCTAGAGCATGCAAAGTGATGGGTGTCTCTAGAGATACTTTCTATCGCTATCATGAGTTAGTACAGTCTGGTGACATTGATGCATTAATCAATAAGTCCCGTCGAGTACCAAATCTAAAAAACCGTGTAGATGATGCTACAGAACTGGCGGTCATTGATTTCGCAATTCAATATCCAGCTTATGGTCAGCATCGTACCAGTAACGAATTGCGCAAGAAAGGTGTATTTGTTTCAGGGAGTGGTGTTCGTTCTATTTGGCTCCACCATGATTTGGAGAACTTTAAGAAGCGTTTAAAAGCACTCGAAGCTAAAGTGGCACAGGATGGTATCGTACTAAATGATCATCAGATTGCTGCACTTGAGCGTAAGCATGAAGATGATGTGGCGTGTGGTGAAATCGAAACTGCTCATCCAGGCTATTTAGGTGCACAAGACACCTTTTATGTCGGGAATCTCAAGGGTGTTGGACGGATCTACCAGCAAACATTTATCGATACTTATAGCAAGGTCGTTCATTGCAAGCTCTATACAACCAAAACACCGATTACAGCGGCTGATTTGCTCAATGATCGTGTATTACCTTTCTATCAATCCCAGGATTTACCAATGCTTCGCATTCTTACAGACAGAGGAACCGAGTATTGCGGTAAGGTGGAACAACATGACTATGAGTTGTATCTAGCGCTCAATGACATTGATCACACGAAGACAAAAGCAGCTTCACCACAAACGAATGGGATCTGTGAACGCTTCCATAAAACAATACTGCAGGAGTTTTATCAAATTACATTTAGGAAAAAGCTTTATAGCACGCTAGAAGAGTTGCAGACGGATTTAGACGACTGGCTGAAATTCTATAATACTGAACGGACTCATCAAGGAAAAATCTGCTGTGGTCGTACACCATTTGAAACTTTACTTGATGGAAAACAAATTTGGGCTGAGAAGAATTTAGCTCAAATTTAACCTGACAGGCACAATAAAAATCAGGTAACTGTCAGATCAGGTTTGAGCTAGTACATGACCAAAAGAAATATATCAGTAAAATCATTTCTATCGATCTCTTCCATTAAAAAGCTTCTTCCCTGAACGAACACTTCACTTCTTTTCTTTCGTCGATCTCGTCAAGTTAAAAGTCATTCCTTTTGGATTGCATATAAATCCATTCAACCTTCAATAAAATCAGATTTTATATTTTGGTCAAATAGATGACTGTCTAAGTTAAATTTTTCACTTTACCCTGGCTTGAGTTTTTGCTTATATCTCATAAAAGAAAATTAATTATTAAATAAATTCAAGGAATTCTAATGTCTACCAAGCAGGATCCACACGCTGGTATTTTTGAAAATCGCCCCGAACATTTTCAGCAGTTTACTGGAATTAAAGTACCCTCTTCCGAACTGCTAGAATTGGATTATGCAGATAAAGATATTGCGATTATTGGCACTGACCAGTTTACCGTGAGCCAGCTGGATAAGATCAGTCAACATGCCCGTTCGGTGAAAGTTTTCCAGATTAATCCAGCTTTTGTACTGCCCGGTTCCGACCGAATTCTGCAACGAATTATTAATCATCCATTGATTGGTAAAAATCGCCGCTTATTTAACAACCGGATTAAAAGTCTACTCTCTCTGCGGTTTTTAGAAAATCAGGTGCAGAATTTGTGGCTAAGA
Source organism: Acinetobacter sp. YH01021 (assembly GCF_013420255.1). Lineage (GTDB taxonomy): Bacteria > Pseudomonadota > Gammaproteobacteria > Pseudomonadales > Moraxellaceae > Acinetobacter. Next base: position 14,716 of record NZ_VOYO01000027.1, on the reverse strand, counting down.
CGCCAGTTAACGCCAAATCTTGCATCTTCCCGTAAAATTTATCTGAAATCAGATCATTATTATACTGCCCTACAGCGTGAAAATTGCCAGCTAATTACCTGGCCGATTCTAAAAATTTCGGAAAATACGATTCATTGCATCAATAGTGAGCAGCATCCGGTCGATATTATTATTCATACTTATTTAGCAGAAAAATAACTCACGCTGACAAGTCAATATAAAAATTTGATGAGCTATTAATGAGATTTTAAATTAAATGCCACGAACTAATTGATGATTTATTCAACAAAATGAGCAAAGAAGACTCTAGGATATTTTTAAAAATGATACCTAATATTTTATTTAAATTATAAAACTCATACATTATTTCGATTAATCAATGCTTACTTGTAATTTTTAGCTATAAATCAAAGCCAAACCGCAGTTTGGCTCTGGCTGGTTTCTTAACCGATTCGACGTTTTAAACCGGTCATTTGCAACACACGCGTTGAGATTTCCTCAATCGACATTTCAGAAACATTCAGGTACTTGATGCCTTCCGAAATATAAATCCCTTCAATCGCACGCAACTCCATCTGACACTGACTAAAGCTGGCATAACGGCTATTGGCCTTACGCTCAGAACGAATGGCTACAAGGCGTTCCGCATCAATCATTAGGCCAAACAGCTTGTTTTTATGCGGTCGCAGCACGGCTGGCAGACGGTTATCGTCCAAATCTTCTTCAGTCAGTGGATAGTTTGCTACGCGAATACCGAACTGCAAAGACAGATAAATAGAGGTCGGGGTTTTACCTGAACGCGATACACCAATCAGGATCAGGTCAGCTTTATCATAATGCCGGGTACGTGCGCCGTCGTCATTATCTAAAGCAAAATGCACTGCATCAATACGGGCCTTATAGGACTCAGAGTCGGTCACTGCATGGGTTTGCCCGACTAAAGTTGTAGGAATCGTGCCTAACTCATCAGCCAATTTACTAATAAGCCCTTCAAATACATCAAGATTTACTGCATTTGCGGTATTAATAATGTCGCGCACATAGGGATCCACCAGGGTATCAAATACCAGCGGTTTTTCACCATCGACTTGAGCTCTTGCATTGATCTCTGCAACCACGTTTGTGGCCGCTTCTTCGGAGCTAATGTAAGGGATAATATGAATGTCAAATTTCACATGTGGAAACTGCGCTAACAGCGAGTGTCCAAGAGTTTCAGCGGTGATGGCGGTACCATCTGAAATAAAGAAAACACTACGCTGAATTTGTTTACCTTCCGACATTAAAATTCTCCTCCAACATTTGTCTTAGTGCTATATAATCTTTATAGTAAACCGATCTTACATGACTGTCGCTTAGTAAAATCAAAAACCTAGATGATTTGCTATACTCTCATGCCGAGATAGTGATTAATACTGCAAAAGTGGAGTAACAACTTTGGAAGCGCGCGTAATTGGTCTGGAAAAATTAGGGAAGCACGACGTTGAGCTGGTCGGTGGGAAAAACTCATCACTAGGCGAAATGATCAGCCACTTATCAAATGCTGGTGTATCTGTGCCAGGTGGTTTCGCAACGACTGCCGATGCCTACCGTGAATTTCTCGAGCAAAGTGGCCTAAACGCTAAAATCAATGCAGAGCTTGCTGCACTCAATGTTGATGATGTAAATGCACTCGCTGAAACTGGCGCAAAAATTCGTCAATGGATTGTGGATACTCCACTTACGCCTGCCTTAGAACAAGAAGTTCGTACAGCATTTGCAGAACTTTCTAACGGCAACCCTGACATCGCGGTTGCCGTTCGTTCTTCTGCAACTGCAGAAGATTTGCCGGATGCTTCTTTTGCCGGCCAGCAAGAAACTTTCCTGAATATTCGTGGTATTGATAACGTTCTGATCGCAATCAAAGAAGTGTTTGCATCTTTGTACAACGACCGCGCAATCTCTTACCGTGTACACCAAAACTTTGCCCATGATGTAGTTGCCCTGTCTGCTGGTGTACAACGCATGGTTCGTTCAGAAACTGGCGCTGCAGGTGTAATGTTTACGCTAGATACTGAATCAGGCTTCCGTGATGCAGTATTCATTACCGCATCTTATGGTTTGGGTGAAATGGTCGTTCAAGGTGCAGTTAACCCGGACGAATTCTATATTTCTAAACCGCTTTTAAATGCAGGCCGACACGCGATTCTTCGTCGCAACCTGGGTTCTAAGCATCAGAAAATGATTTACGGTGAAGAAGCCTCTGCAGGTAAATCTGTCGTTGTCGTGGATGTTGAAAAAGCTGAACGCCAACAGTTCGCTTTAAACGACCAAGAATTACAAGAGCTTGCTAAACAAGCGCTGATCATTGAAAACCACTACGGTACACCAATGGACATCGAGTGGGCAAAAGATGGCGATGATGGCAAAATCTACATCGTTCAGGCGCGTCCTGAAACTGTAAAAAGCCGTGAAAATGTCGGCACTATGGAACGCTACCTGTTGAAACAACGCGGTACTGTGATCTGTGAAGGCCGTTCAATTGGTCAACGCATTGGTTCTGGTAAAGTCCGCATTGTGACGTCTATTAAAGAAATGGACAAAGTACAAGATGGTGATGTTCTTGTATCTGATATGACTGACCCGGATTGGGAACCAGTCATGAAACGTGCAGCTGCGATTGTAACAAACCGTGGTGGTCGTACTTGTCACGCAGCAATTATTGCACGTGAGCTTGGTGTTCCTGCAATCGTGGGTTGTGGTAATGCAACTGAAGTTCTTGTAGACGGTCAGGAAGTGACTGTGTCTTGTGCTGAAGGTGATACTGGCTTTATCTATGAAGGCGCACTAGATTTTGAAATTCAAAAGAATTCAATTGAGTCTATGCCTGCTCTTCCATTTAAAGTAATGATGAACGTGGGTAACCCGGATCGTGCATTTGACTTTGCCCAAATTCCAAACGCAGGTATTGGTCTGGCGCGTCTTGAATTCATTATTAACCGTATGATTGGTGTTCACCCGAAAGCATTAATCAATATTGACAGCCTTCCACGTGAAACACGTGCAGCAGTCATGGCGCGTACTGCAGGTTATGCATCTCCAATTGAATTCTATGTAGAGAAACTGGTTGAAGGTATCTCGACACTTGCTGCTGCATTTGCAGACAAGCCAGTCATTGTTCGTATGTCAGACTTCAAGTCTAACGAATATGCAAACTTGATCGGTGGTAAGTTATACGAGCCAGAAGAAGAAAACCCGATGCTAGGTTTCCGTGGTGCAAGTCGCTACGTTTCTGATAACTTCCGTGATTGCTTTGAACTCGAATGTCGTGCATTGAAAAAGGCACGTGATGAAATGGGTTTAACCAATATCCAGATCATGATTCCATTTGTTCGTACTGTTGCTGAAGCGAAACGTGTAATTGAACTTCTTGCATTAAATGGTCTTAAGCGCGGTGAAAACGGCCTTAAAGTGATCATGATGTGTGAACTTCCAACCAATGCTTTATTGGCAGATCAGTTCCTTGAACATTTCGATGGTTTCTCTATTGGTTCAAACGACTTAACACAATTAACGCTTGGTCTTGACCGTGACTCTGGTATTGTCTCTCACCTATTTGATGAGCGCGACCCTGCGGTTAAAGCGTTGCTTTCTCTTGCAATTCAAGCATGCCGTAAAGCTGGCAAATATGTTGGTATTTGTGGTCAAGGTCCTTCTGATCACCCAGATCTTGCACAATGGTTAATGGAACAAGGTATCGACTCTGTATCTTTAAACCCAGACTCGGTACTTGAAACTTGGTTCTTCCTGGCTGAAGAAAAAGTGCAAAAAGCATAAGCAATTGTGAATAAAAAAGACCCTTTGATAGGGTCTTTTTTATGAGATAGACATTATGATTTATTGTTTGAAACTTGATAACTAAAGACCCAATCGAAATCTAAACAATTGAAGTTATAAATATAATTAAATCAAAGCTTATCAACACATAAAGACTGTAATGACAAACAAATACCAACAGTAAAGTCATATCAAAATGGCAATAATAATGAATAACCATTGAGTGTTCGGGAAGATATTTTTAAGAGTAGAGATCCTTGCAATTTTGTATGGGCGCATTTTTAATAAGAAATATGATTGAAAATCCTTAATTAATCTATATCTTACGATGAGAGGATGTTTGTTTTCAAAACAGAATTCAATACAATCTTGTTCAAAGCTATTATCAGTTCACATTTATATATTGAGATTCAGTCTATATGCAGATTTACTTGGCACGAAACAATCAACAAGCTGGTCCATATACGCTCGAGCAATTGAATCAGATGCTGGCGAATCAACAAGTCATGCTGACTGACCTGGCATGGCATCAAGGCATGACCGAGTGGAAAGCCTTAGGTGAACTTACCCAAGGAAAATCGGTATATCAACCCGAAGGTTATGTCGCTCCAGCAGTCACACCTGAAACGCCGGTATTCCAGAATAGCCAACCAACGACTTCGGCCTACTCACAGCCTCATACTCAAACAGTAACTCAAAAAAATGAACTTGCCAGTATTCCAAGCCGTATCCTGGCCAAAATTGTAGACGTATTACTGTGGCTACCAGCAACCTTCATTTTGACTGCTTTTTTTACGCCTGAACAGGAAACGCGGTTTGCTCAACTGAATGAAGAATTCATGAATGTTGTGCTGAGTAGCGATGCAGATCCTGCAATGGCTCAGCAATTACAGACTCAAATGTTTGAGATGTTTTCTCAGCAGGCGTGGCTTGCCACAGCGGTCTATTTGATTATCATGCTGGCCATTCAAGCCTTTCTGATTGCCAAATCAGGCCAAAGTATTGGTAAAAAGCTCACGAAAATCAAAATTGTAGATGTAGAATCAGGTGAAAAGACCAGCCTGTTGCGCGCCTTTACTATTCGTAGCGTATTTTTCATATTTTTAAATATTGTATTTATGCCACTGAGTTTAATTATTGACTGGGCCTTCGGATTGGGCAAAAAACGTCAAACCTTGCACGATAAACTCGCAAAAACGCAAGTTGTGAAACAATAGTGCAGGAATACACAAAATGGGATGAATATCATCCCATTTTGATTACAGAACTTTGAAATTGAAATAAAATTCCCATAAATCCCCCCCAATCCAGACCAGCAAAATCGGTTTTTATTACAGGCATTTAAAGCGCCCTAGATATAGCTTAGTTCGTGAATCTCAGGCATAATGCCCTACAACGTAGCGGTGTATTGTGATTAATAGGATGTTTTGTAAAATTCAGCCTTTTTTGTCATGTGCACTTTAATCGCTATCCCATATTAAATTAGGGAATGGGACTCTTCACCGAGGTTGTAAAATGAGACAAACGATTTTAGCTGTATTGTCTTTATCTGCGATGACTGCACTCTTGACCGGGTGTGGTGGTGATATGGTACTTCTGAACTCTAAAGGTCCAGTTGCAGCAGGTCAAAGTAACCTGATGATGACTGCGATTTACTTAATGCTTTTGGTGGTTATTCCATCAATCATCATGGCATTATGGTTCGGTTGGAAATATCGTGCATCGAATAAAGACGCAGACTATAAACCTACATGGGCACACTCTACTGCGATTGAAATTGTAGTATGGGGTATCCCTGTCATTATTATTGGTATTTTAGCTTGGTTAACTTGGTGGGGTTCCCACAAGTATGACCCATACCGTCCAATTGAAGCAGATAAAGCACCTTTAACTGTTCAGGTTATTGCTGAGCAATTTAAATGGATCTTCATCTATCCTGAGCAAGGCATTGCAACTGTTAACGAATTGCGTTTCCCAGAGCAAACTCCGGTAAGCCTTCGTTTAACCTCTAACTTCACGATGAACTCGTTCTTCATCCCGGCGTTAAGTGGTCAGATTTATGCAATGGCAGGTATGCAAACTCACCTTAACTTCTTAGCTGATGAAACTAGTCCAGCTGAAGGTTATCGTGGTTTCTCTTCAAACTATTCAGGCTATGGCTTCTCACAAATGCGCTTCCGTGCACATTCTGTGACTGATGCTCAATTTGCTGAATGGGTTTCTGCTATTCAGGCAGGAAACGGTACTTCAGTTAACCCTAATGCAGTACAAAAAACTGTTCTAGACCAAGCTGAATTTGCAAGCTTACGTGACGGTAACCGCGGTGTTCACCAGATCGAAGCGATTATTGCAAGAGCTAAGACTCCTGAAGAGAAGGCTGCTGCTGAAGCAATGAAGCCTTACCCTACTAAGCCACATCCTGTGACTTACTACTCTTCTGTAGAGCAAGGTTTGTTTGAATCTGTGATTCACAAGTATATGAGTAACTACCACGGTGCTGACCATTCAGCTCCTGTAGAAGCTGCAGCGACTGATGCTGTTGCTCATGAAGCGTCTGCTTCTGAAGCTCATGTAGCTGGTGAACATGCGACTGCTTCTCAAGGAGAATAAGACATGAGCTTCTTAGGTAAGTTAGGTCCGGATGCAATTCCTTACGATCCAATCGTATTGGCAACTGTTGCAATGATGATCTTGGGTGGTATCGCAGTTGTTGCCGGTATTACCTACTTCAAAAAATGGGGCTACCTGTGGAACGAATGGTTCACATCTGTAGACCATAAAAAAATTGGTATCATGTACCTGTTCGTATCGATCATCATGCTGGTGCGTGGTTTCGCCGATGCGATCATGATGCGTCTTCAGCAGTTCCTTGCAAAAGGTGGCGGCGAAGGTTATTTACACCCTGAGCATTACGATCAGATCTTTACCGCGCATGGCGTGATCATGATCTTCTTCGTGGCAATGGGTCTTGTTGTTGGTTTGATGAACATCTCTGTACCGCTTCAAATCGGTGCACGTGACGTTGCATTTCCATTATTAAACTCACTCAGCTTCTGGTTATTCGCCGGTGCTGCGGGTCTAATGATGGTGTCACTCGCGTTAGGTGAGTTCGCTGCAACAGGCTGGATGGCATACCCTCCACTGTCTGGCATTGAATACTCTCCAGGCGTAGGTATGGACTACTATATCTGGGCACTGCAAATTTCAGGTCTGGGTACGCTATTAACGGGTGTTAACTTCTTCGTTACCATCATCAAAATGCGTGCGCCTGGCATGAAACTTATGGAAATGCCAATCTTTACCTGGACATCTTTATGTACAGCAGTATTGATTATTGCGGCTTTCCCAGTGTTGACTGCAACAATTGCAATGTTAACGCTTGACCGTTACTTCGGTTTCCACTTCTTTACTAACGACTTGGGTGGTAGCCCGATGTTGTACGTGAACTTGATTTGGACTTGGGGTCACCCGGAAGTATATATCTTGGTATTACCAGCATTTGGTATTTACTCTGAAGTTGTTGCGACTTTCTCGCGCAAAGCATTGTTCGGTTACAAATCAATGGTGTATGCAACAGTAGCAATCACAGTATTGTCATTCGTTGTATGGGTTCACCACTTCTTTACCATGGGTGCAGGTGCCAACGTTAACGCATTCTTCGGTATCATGACCATGATTATTGCGATTCCTACAGGTGTGAAAATCTTCTCTTGGTTATTCACCATGTACAAGGGTCGTATTGTTTACACTACTCCAATGCTATGGACACTAGGCTTCCTGGTAACTTTCGGTATCGGTGGTTTAACAGGTGTATTGATGGCGGTTCCACCAGCGGACTTCCTGGTACATAACTCTTTATTCCTGATTGCTCACTTCCATAACGTAATTATTGGTGGTGTAGTATTTGCGATGTTCGCAGGTATCATCTTCTACTGGCCGAAAATGTTCGGTTGGAGACTGAATGAGACTTGGGGTAAAGCAGCGTTCTGGTTCTGGTTCTTCGGTTTCTACTTTGCGTTCATGCCACTTTATATCCTTGGTTTCATGGGTATGACACGTCGTTTGAATACATTTGACAACCCAGAATGGGACCCGTATGTAAATATCGCGATGTTCGGTGCAGTTCTGATTGCGCTTGGTATCGTATGTTTCATTCTGCAAATCGTGGTTGGTTTCTTACAACGTGACCAACGTCTGGATTTGACTGGCGATCCATGGGATGGTCGTACCCTTGAATGGGCGACATCTTCTCCTGCTCCGTTCTATAACTTTGCTCATCTTCCAAAGATCAATGGTATTGATACTTTTTGGATCGAGAAAGAAAATGGTGTTGCGTATGCAAAACCAACGAAGTACGAAGATGTTCATATGCCAACTAACCGTGCTGCCGGTTTCGTTATCGCGATGTTCATCACTGTTATGGGCTTCGGTTTAATCTGGCACATCTGGTGGTTAGTAGTTGTTACGTTCCTTGCTTCTATCATTAGCTTCATCGTGTCTTCTTTCACCAAGAAAGTGGATTACTATGTTCCAGCTGCTGAAGTTGAGCGTATTGAAAACGAACGCTATGCGATTCTTGAAAAACACTTGAAGAAGGACTAAGACAATGGCTGAAGTACTTCATCACGATAACCACGGACACGATGAGCATCATCATCACGATGATACTGACATCACCGTCTTTGGTTTCTGGACTTACTTGATGAGTGACCTTGTCCTGTTCGGTACACTCTTCATTGCGTTCGCTGTTTTGAGTAGCCACATTCCTGTGGGTACTCCAAGTGCGAGAGACCTGTTTGGCGACTCTTTAGGTTTCGTTCTTACTGAAACCTTCGCCCTCTTGATCTCTTCTGTAACCTTTGGTTTTGCAGTTCTTGCTGCATACAAAAAAGACGTTGCAAAAGTACTAACTTGGTTAGCGATTACTTGGGTATTCGGTGCTATCTTCATCGGCATGGAACTATATGAATTCAATCATCTAGTTCATGCGGGTCACGGTCCAAGCACAAGTGCGTTCTTATCTGCGTTCTTTACTTTGGTAGGTACGCACGGTATTCACGTAACTTCTGGTCTGGTCTGGATGATCGTGCTTATGGTTCAAATCAAGAAATATGGTTTGACTCTTGCAAACACGCGTCGTCTAGCTTGCCTAAGCTTGTTCTGGCACTTCCTTGACATCGTTTGGATCTGTGTATTCAGCGTAGTTTACTTGATGGGAGTTCTGTAATGAGTCACGATCATAACGCTGCTGGCGAATCACACGGTAACGTTAAGCAATATACCGTCGGCTTCATCCTTTCTGTCATCCTTACCGTAATTCCATTCGGTATGGTAATGGCAGGCGGTTTTGGCCGTGGTATCTTAATTACTGTCATCGCGATTACTGCGGTTGCTCAGATTCTTGTGCAGTTAATTTACTTCCTGCATATGAACTCTTCTTCAGAGCAACGCTGGAACGTGATTGCATTCGTGTATACCATCTTAACTATCGCTATTCTTTTAGTGGGTTCTGTATGGATCATGAATTACCTACACTACAACATGATGATCTAAACTGGTCGTCATGCTGAAAAAGTATTTATTCCTGACTAAGCCAGGAATTCTCTTCGGTAACTTTGTTACCACTTTGGGTGGCTACTTCGTAGCCACTCAAGGTTCTGTAGATTTCCTTCTCCTGCTTATTACCCTTCTCGGTACTACGCTTGTCGTAGCATCAGGATGTGTGGTCAACAACGTGATTGACCAGGACATCGACCAAAAAATGCAGCGCACCCAAAACCGTGCTCTGGTCACCAAAACCATTTCCGAACCTGTTGCCCTGGCCTTTGCCCTGGTATTAGGCATCGCTGGTTTTAGTCTTTTATGGTTCTGGGTAAATGCGTACGCTTTCTTATTCGCGGTGATTGGTTTTGTCGTATATGTTGGTTTCTACAGCCTATGGACAAAACGAACCACAATTCATCAAACTGTTGTAGGCAGTATTTCTGGTGCAGCTCCGCCTGTCATTGGTTATACCGCAGTGGCCAATCAATTTGACCTCGGTGCGTTACTGATCTTTTTAGGTTATGCGCTATGGCAAATGCCTCACTCATGGGCGATTGCGATTTACCGCTTTGATGATTACAAAAATGCAGGCATTCCGATCTTGCCTGTGGCACGTTCGATTCATCGTACTAAGATTGAATCACTGGTTTATGTGGTGTTATTCACCCTGACCATGAATGCGTTATTTGTCTTTGGTTATGCCAACTGGTTCTATGCAGTGATTTTAAACTTACTGTGCATTTACTGGTTGTATATCGGTGTCATTGGATTTAAAGCTGAAAATGATCAACTTTGGGCAAAGAAATATTTCTTGTTCTCGGTGATCCTGATTACTGTCATTAGTATTATCTTTAGCTTTACCTCAACTGCGCCATCTACACAGATTGTGTTTTTTTAAAAAGATAGAGTTAGTCTCTATCTTTTTTATTTTGATTTCTCTTAATCCCCTACTTCCAATAGTTGTAGAGCAGAATCAAAATCTCTGCTTTAGAACCTCCCTCTCTTTTCTTATCTCTGATAAATTTACCGTTTTTTGGTTTTAGCCTGACATTGATAATGTGTATGCAGATTTTAAGTTAGAGAAAGCCACTTGATATTCTCAATAGTACATTTGCTGAATTTAAGCAGTCGAACCCTGCTGTTTTAAAGTTAATGTGGTTTTCTATTAAAAGATCTGACTATAGATATAATTTCGCAAAAATGTCTTATTTGGTTGAAATTATCCCTAAAGATCACTACAATTCCCCCTTCGCAAACACTGCGACACAACTTTGGTTGTGACTCCTTGCTTCAATTTACTTAAATTGGGGCTGTCCAAACCGTAAGGAGCTGACAATGCGTCATTACGAAATCGTACTTTTAGTACACCCTGATCAAAGCGATCAAGTAGTTGGTATGGTAGAACGCTACCTAACTCACATCAAAGAAGCTGAAGGTCAAATTCACCGTCTTGAAGACTGGGGCCGTCGTCAATTGGCTTACCCAATCAACAAGATCCACAAAGCTCACTACATTCTTATGAATGTTGAGTGTGGTCAAACTACTCTTGATGAGCTTGAAGAATTGTTCCGTTATAACGACGCAATCATTCGTAGCCTTATCATCCGTCGTGAAAACGCTATCACTGAAGAGTCACTATTGGCGAAGAGTGCTGAAGAAAAACGTGCGCGTAAAGCTCAACGTGAAGAAGCACAACACGCTCAAGACTCTGCTGAAGCTTAAGGAGAACATAACATGGCACGTTTTTACCGTCGTCGCAAGTTCTGCCGCTTTACAGCTGAGAACGTTACGTACATCGACTACAAAGATATCGACACTTTAAAACAGTACATCACTGAAAACGGCAAGATTGTTCCTAGCCGTATTACAGGTACTAAAGCTCGTTACCAACGTCAATTAGCGTTAGCTATCAAACAAGCTCGCTACTTGTCTTTGATCCCTTACACTGACAATCATAAGTGAGGTTGAGCTGTGGATATTATCTTATTACAACGCATTAAAAACCTAGGTAAACTAGGCGATAAAGTTTCAGTTAAAGCTGGTTACGGCCGTAACTTCCTTATCCCTCAAGGTAAGGCTGTTGCTGCAACTGAAGCAAACACTGCTGCTTTTGAAGCTCGTCGTGCTGAACTTGAGAAAGAAGAAGCTGCTATCTTGGCTGCTGCTCAAGCACGTGCTGACCAATTGAACGAAGTGAACATCGTTATCACTGCAAAAGCTGGTGATGAAGGTAAACTATTCGGTTCTATCGGTACTCGTGACATCGCTGAAGCGTTGACAAATGCTGGTCTAGAAGTAGACCGTGCTGAAGTACGTCTTCCAAATGGCGCGCTTCGTCACACTGGCGAATTTAACATCGCAATCCAATTGCACCATGATGTTACTGCAGAAGTTCTAGTTACTATCGTAGCTGAGTAATTTCTCGCCTCAAAAAGAGCATGCGAAAGCATGCTCTTTTTTTATCTCTAAAAAATATAATCTAGCCAACACTGTCAAATTCATTTTATTATTCGTGTTTACAAAAAATTGCACTTCGCATTTTTGATCAGAGCGCGTATCATTTCATTTCGTCGTGAATAAACGCTATTCATCTCCGACGATATTTAACCATTGTATTTAAAATCAGGGATTTATATGTCACAGGCGAATGCCAGCAAAAAGGTAGCTCCTGCTAAACCAGAAATTGTTACTGAAAATAGCAATCTCAAGGAGTTCCGTACTCCGCCACACAATTTAGCAATTGAACAGGCTGTACTTGCTGCCCTTATGACTGTGGCTGAATCTTTTGAGCAGGTCGGTGATGTACTGACCGAAAATGATTTCTATGCCACCCGACATAAATATATCTTCCGTGCCATTGAGCAACTCTCTAAAGAAAACTCGCCTTATGATGCGGTTCTGGTGCATGACTGGCTCATTAAACAAAACTTGCTCGACGCAATTGGTGGCGAAGAGTATTTGATGCAGCTGATGGCAGACTCACCCTCAAGTTTCTATAACCTGGAAACTTATGCTGGGAAAATTAAAGAGTTTGCTACCCTGCGCAGCATGATTAAAGTCAGCTCTGAAATTTTACAAAATGCCTATGACACCAAAGGCCGCACAGTGAGTGAAATTCTGGATCTGGCTGAGACCAATATTTTCTCGATTGCCGAACAACATAATAATAATGCCAAAGCCCAAGGTCCTAAGCCGATCAACTCGGTGGTCGCAGACGTATTTGACAAATTAAATGAACTGTCACAAATGGAAGGTAGCATTACCGGTTTAACTACTGGTTTTGTGGAACTGGATAACAAAACTTCCGGCATGCAATCTGGTGATTTAATTATTGTCGCGGCGCGTCCTTCCATGGGTAAAACCACCTTTGCCATGAATCTGGTCGAAAGCGTTTTATTCAATAACAATCTGCCTGCTCTGGTCTATTCAATGGAGATGCCTGCCGACTCGATCGCCATGCGTTTGATTTCTTCATTTGGTCGCGTGCACCAGGGACATTTACGTTCCGGCAAAATGGACAGTGATGAATGGTCAAAAGTCACCAGTACCATCGTTCATTTACAAGAAAAAAATCTGTATATCGATGATTCTTCTGCCCTACCACCAACAGAATTACGTGCCCGTGCGCGTCGTATTGCCAAAATGCATGGTGGCAAGCTCGGCTGTATCATGGTCGATTACCTGCAGTTGATGAAAGTCCCTGGCATGGGTGATAACCGTGTTGGCGAGATCTCGGAAATTTCCCGAAGCTTAAAAGCCTTAGCAAAAGAAATGCAATGTCCGGTAATTGCCTTGTCGCAGTTGAACCGTTCTCTAGAAAACCGTCCAAACAAACGTCCGGTAATGTCCGACTTGCGTGAATCCGGTGCGATCGAGCAAGATGCCGACTTGATCATGTTTATTTACCGTGATGAGGTTTATAACAAAGAATCTAAAGAAGCTGGCACCGCCGAAATCATTATCGGCAAACAACGTAATGGCCCGATTGGTACCGTGCGTCTGGCATTCGAAGGTCAATATACCCGCTTTAGTAATCTCTCACCTGAGTTCTATGCTCAGTATGATGACGAAGAGTAATCAGGCTCTCGTCATCACATTTCCATCGTCCCTCTAGGAGTAATTTAGGGTGCGCCAAGCTACAGTTTATATTGACAGCGCTGCGCTGCAATATAATTTAGACCGTGTCAAACAACTTGCCCCAACCGCGAAAATCGTCAGTATGGTAAAAGCCAATGCTTATGGACACGGAGTTAAAGACTGCTTAGCAGCCTTAAGCGAAACCGATGCCTTTGGTGTCGCCTGCCTGCAAGAAGCCTTAGAAATTCGTGAATTAGGCTATCTACAGCCGATCACGCTTATCGAAGGTGTTTTTTCTGCAGATGAAATGCCAATCGTAATCGAACAGAATATTGAAGTCATTGTGCATCAACAGGCTCAAGTCGACTGGTTAATTGCACATAAAGATGCCTATATCGCCAAAGGTCTAAAAGTCTGGGTCAAACTGAATAGCGGCATGAACCGCCTAGGTTTTAAGATTGATGTGATTAAAACCGTGATCAATCAGTTGAAAGCAGAAGGCTTTACTTGTGTACTTGCCATGCACTTCGCCAATGCAGATGCCGAGCATCCACTGAATGATGAACAAATCCGTCAATTCTTGGAAATTAAAAATGACTGCGCCCCACTTTTAGCCTCTTGCTGTAACTCGGCTGCAATCTATAAATATCCAGAATTGCATTTTGACTATGTGCGTCCAGGGATCATGCTCTACGGTGCGACGCCCTTTTCAGACCGGGATGTGCATGATCTGGACTTAAAGCCGGTCATGACGTTTACAGCTGAAATTATTGCCTTGAATGATATTCAAGCAGGTGAGCATGTCGGTTATGGTTCGACATTTACCGCAAATCAAGACATGACGCTAGCCATTGTTTCAATTGGCTACGGTGATGGTTATCCACGTGCTTTCCCTAAACAGAACTATGTCGCGATTAATGACCAGCAAACTCGCGTGATCGGCCGCGTAGCGATGGATATGATCGCTATTGATGTCACAGGGTTAGAGGTGCAATTGGGCACAGAAGTCGAACTTTGGGGTAAAACCCGTCTGGTGGATGATGTGGCTGAAGCGAATGGCACGATTGGTTATGAACTATTATGCCGACTGAGCAATCGTCCACTACGCCAAGTAGTCTGATCTAGTCCTCAAAGTAAAAAAGCCCAACATAGGTTGTAATGCCAGTCAGTTAAGCAAAAAAAGTTAAAATGCTGTAAAAAGAGCGTATGTAAATACGCTCTTTTTTTATGAATTTATCTCAGAATCTAGATTTAACATTAAAACAAACCCTACCTTCACTTT
>NZ_VOYO01000026.1:0-32021 GCF_013420255.1 Acinetobacter sp. YH01021 | reverse complement strand
TTTGATGCCATTTCTCTTTATATTGTTACTTAGACAGGTAGGACATTTGATTTGTAGCGTTATTTTCATACCTCTATTTTATCAAAAGCCATATTGTTTTTTTCAGCATACTTTTTGAAACACCACCAAAAATTTTAACTCTGAGAAACGATAATCAAATAGTATAAACTCTAGATATCAGCAACGTCTGAAACAGAGATCAGTCATGCATAAAACACCAGAAAAAATTGCAAAACAAAAAAAGGTATTAGCTAAAGCTGTTTTATCATCTGCAAATCAACTTGGTTTGACACAGAGCCAGCTTGCTATCGTTCTCAATTTAGATTCAGTGGAAACTTTAAATTCGCTTGAGTTAGATCCCGATTCAAGTCAGGGAGAACTCGCAATTATTTTAATTCGTATTGCGATATCACTAGATGCTCTAACAGGTGGAGAGGCTAAATGGATGCAGCATTTTATGAAGTCACCAAATAAGCTAACCAAAGGCATTCCGATAAAACAGATTCAGACTACTCAGGGATTAGCTACTGTATTAAACGTAGTCGAAGAACTTCGGCTTCAGGGTAAATATTAAGAAATACAAAGCTTCATTACACAGAAAATTAAAAGTCATAATTTTGTCTAATAATTCAAATTCAAGGTATAAGAAGTTCCTCTTCTCAAGAGGTATACAACTGCCTCATTATTGAGAACTGTCATACATATATGGATTCTATTAACCTAATTCGGGGCTAAATTGAATCTTATAAGTTCAATTTAGCTATTCAAGAATCATTATAAAAGTTTGCTATATAGCGAACATTAACCATAATTAGTTAAAAGTTTGCTATATAGCTAACAAATTTCGGGAGAAAAAATGGCTACACGAGGTGAAATAGGTAAAGAAATACGTTTGGCAAGAAAAGGGTTAGGCTATACACAGAAAAGCCTTGCAGAAAAAACTCAAGTCAATAAAACAACAATTTCAGGGATGGAAAATGGCCATTTTACAGGTTCATTTGACATATTTGAACGTGTGCTTGATGGTGTTGGTTTACGATTCGAAGTGAATAAAAAAAAGCATAAATTGCCGCAGTGGGATGAAATTGAAGAAATATTTTCAGAATATGATGAATAAATTGTGAATCGGTACCGAATAAGGTATCAGAAAAGGCAAAGCCCTGCCCATCAACCTCGTTGCTCCAGACCACTTGTGCCAGATATTCCAGATTGACCTGATAGCAAATCCCAGTTCCTCGCGACACCACGCGAAACTGATTGAGCTTAAAGCAAGTTGTTAGACGCTATTAGATTGTAAATGTCTAATTAGACTTCTTTAATCTAATAGGATCTAATCACCCAATAAAGCACCTTTTCACCGATCAACCGACACATTTTATAACTCCATTATTTTGTGGCTTAATAGCCATATCCAAACATAAGACCCAATATTATGGATTTAAGATTCAGAAAACCTGAAGAAGTTGTTGGATTATTATATGAGAGGCTTCGTAAAGAACGACTTTATCTGGAAATGACTCAGGCAGATGTTGCTGCACGTGCTGGTATTGGTGTGAATACAGTATCCAATCTAGAAGCAGGTCGAAATGTTTCATTTGAAAATTTAGTACGCGTTGCCATGGTCCTGGGCCGATTACAAGAATTAGAGGAACTCTTCAAACCTCATTTAAACAGTGTAGATGATATTCTTCGCTATGAGAGTAATACGGCTCGCCAACGTATCAAAAGGAAATAAATCCATGCTCGAAAAATTTAATGTTTACTACAATGGATGGGGTGAATATTGGCTTTAGGGTATACTGGTCTCCTCAACAGCAATCACAGGTCAACTATTAATTGCCTTTGAATACAGTGCTGAAGCGATCCGTAAAGGTTTAGAGCTTTCCTCTTACCTACTTCCGTTAAAAGGTGACCCATTAAGAAAAAACTTTCCTACACAACAAATGGGATTACCAAGTCATATATATGATGCATCACCCTATGGTTGGGTGTGTGCTCCAGAATTTTGGTGGTTATTCAGTCCATCATTACCTACATTCCAACTCTCTAGTTTTCCAACTAGCCCAGGTTATAATAATGACCACCCAAAATACGATTGATCTATTATGAACACCTCCAATGACCCTTTACACGGCAAAAAACTTGCTGACATTTTGGATGAATTATTGGATTACTACGGTGGCTTTGAAGGTTTAAGTCGTAAAATTGAAGTTAGATGTTTTTGCATAGATCCAAGTGTTAAATCATCATTGCGATTCTTGCGTACCACACCCTAGGCACGTGAAAAAGTAGAAAGCTTATATTTGTACGTGTTACGTCAAAAGGCAAAACAGAAACCGTAGCCCCAGGCACCTTCTCTCATCATAAAATTATACCAGTCAGTAAAATAACTTTAGGTTAAGCATATGTATGCTGGTTATTATTGTTGATTATCACAATAAATTAGTGACCAAAAATCAAAGTATCCTACCCTACCTTAAATTACACCACATAAAATAAAAACTCTATATAACTGTTATATATAGAGTTTATTTAAATACCAATTATAGTATTTAGTGTATTTTATGTCGGTGACTCTTACCAAGGTTGGTTTTTTTCAAAAGGAAGCTTTGTTTACCCAAATTATTTAGATAAGAATCTCTTTTTCCAAAGGAAAGTTGGCAAAGCCTTACTAATGTGAGTAATTAAATCGCTTACTCTTTCTCTAGCTTGACCAGGCAATCCGATGTAATATCTGCAATGGTTCTTGCACCAGTCAATGTCATTGCCACACGCATTTCTTTCTCAATCAAATCTAGTAAATTACTTACCCCAGAACCGCCGGCAGCACCAAGTGCGTATACAAATGCACGACCAAGCATACAAATATCTGCACCCATAGCCAACATACGTACCACATCAAGACCGTTACGAATCCCTGAATCTGCTAAAATTTTGATGTCACCTTTGACCGCACTTGCAATTGAAGGAAGCGCACGAGCAGAAGACAAAACACCATCAAGCTGACGACCACCGTGATTGGAGACCACAATTCCATCTGCTCCGAAACGTACTGCATCCTTGGCATCCTCAGGATCTAAAATCCCCTTAATAACCATGGGACCCTCCCAATAATCACGAATCCACTCAAGATCTTTCCAAGAAATTGAAGGGTCAAAGTTATTTCCCAGCCAACCGATATAATCTTCCAGACCTGTCGGCTTACCTAAATATTTCGAAATGTTACCCAAATCATGCGGACGACCCAATAAACCGACATTCCAAGCCCAGTGTGGGTGCATACACGATTGCATATAACGACGTATTGCAGCATTTTTACCACTCATTCCTGAATGTGCATCACGATAACGCGCACCTGGAACAGGCATATCGACTGTGAATACTAAGGTAGAACAGCCTGCGGCTTTAGCACGTTCCAAGGCATTTTTCATAAAACCACGGTCACGTAGTACATACAGTTGAAACCACATCGGACGTTGAATCGCAGGTGCCACTTCTTCAATTGGACAAACTGAAACTGTTGATAAGGTAAATGGAATGCCCTTTTTATCTGCGGCAACCGCGGCTTGAACTTCACCACGACGCGCATACATACCCGTTAGACCTACAGGTGACAATGCCACTGGCAACGCCAAACTCTCACCAAACAATTGCGTTTCTAAGCTCAGCTCAGACATGTCATTTAACACACGTTGACGTAAAGCGATTTTTGATAAATCGTCTACATTACGCTTTAAAGTATATTCCGCATAGGCACCACCATCGATGTATTCAAATAAAAATGGCGGTAAACGACGTTTCGCAGCTTCACGATAGTCATTTGCAGAAGAAATAATCATAACTTATGTCCTATTTAATCGACTCGAACGTTGACGACGAGCTTCTTCTTCATCGATCATACGTACGCGTTGAACAACAAATTCAATATGCCCACAAGCTGCCTTACGTGCAGTCTCTGAGTCTTGACGTTCAATTGCGTCCATCACCTCAAAATGCTGGTCATGCAATTGTTCAAAATGTTGTGGTGTGGTGTAAACTTTACGTCGCCCTAACATCACGTTGTCTTGCAATAAATCAAACAAACTACGCATCATTTGGATCAGCACTAGATTGTGGGATGCTTCTGCAATCGCCAGATGAAAATTCGCATCCGCTATTGCTGCGTGGGCATCATCACCTAAAGCCTGAAAATGGCTAATCTGCTCAAAACATTGACGAATATTGATCAAATCACTGGGTGTGGCACGTTGTGCGGCATACCATGCTGTACCACCTTCAAGCACCATACGAGCTTCTTGTACATCAAAACGATATTCAGGATCCTGATCCATCAAACCGGATAATGGCTCAACGATTTGATACTGTGACCAATGTGCAGGCAACTGCTTTAAATAGGTGCCTGCACCCGCTTTGCTCTGAATAATCCCTGCGGTAATCAGTTGTTGAATCGCCTCACGTAAAGAGCTACGAGACACACCTAACTGTTCACAGAGTTGGCGTTCAGCAGGCAATCGCTCTCCGACTTGCACATTATTTTTTTCAATCAATAGGCGTAAACGCTGTACCACTTTGTCGGAGACTTTCATTTTTTTCCTTGACCCGTTTACGGAATCATCCACGGGAAAACATAAGCTTGTAAGGTCACAATAATACCAATCATCACCGTAAAGATAATGCTGTGTTTTACTGTAAATCTAAATAAATCAGATTCTTTACCAACTAAACCCACTGCTGCACAAGCAATCGCGATTGATTGAGGGGAAATCATCTTACCTGTTACTCCACCACTGGTATTGGCAGCAACTAACAAGACTTCAGGCACACCGATTTGCTGTGCTGTAGTTGCTTGTAACGCTGAAAACAATGCGTTAGCTGAAGTATCTGAACCTGTAAGAAACACTCCAACCCAACCCAAGAATGGTGAGAAGAACGTGAAAGCCTGACCCGTATGTGCCAGTGCTAAAGCAAGCGTCGCTGACAGACCTGAATAGTTTGCAATGAACGCAAAAGCCAGTACCATACCAATCGAATAAATTGGGGTTTTTAGTTCATTCACGGTTTCAAAGAATGTCGAAACTGCCTCTTTAGGTTTCATGTTTAAATAAATAATCGTGATCAATGCCGCCAATATAATCGCCGTACCCGTTGCTGATAACCAATCAAACTTATAAATCGCATCATAATCTTTAATTTCAGGCACGACAGGTGGTAGCTTTTGAATCAATTGATGCAAATACGGCACTTTAATTGAAACTACTAAATCACTTAATGGGCCGTCCTTAACAAATAAATCTTTAAAAGGTTTGATGCTCCAGATCGTCACCATTGCTGTAAGTATCAGAAATGGAGACCAGGCTTTGGCTATCTGTGCCACACTATATTGTTTACGAGCTTGCTTGATAATAGTTTCATCTACCTGTATATTTTTGTCCTCAAAAATAAAAATATGTTTTGGTTTCCAATACTTAAGCAAGATAGTTAAACTGATTAATGATGCAATTGCAGCAGTGATATCGGGTAACTCAGGCCCAACAAAATTTGATGTTAGATATTGCGCTAAAGAAAAAGATAAGCTGGCAACTAAAATAGCAGGCCAAGTTTCTTTAACCCCACGCCAACCATCCATGATTGCCATGATCCAGATCAATACAATTGGCACCATAAAGGGTAACTGACGACCAACCATTTGACTGATTTCCATGGTGTCAACACCTGAAACCTGCCCAGCGACAATGATCGGAATTCCCATTGCACCAAAAGCAACAGGTGCAGTATTAACTATCAGGCATAGCCCAGCCGCATATAAAGGCTTAAAGCCGAGTCCCACCAACAGTGCCGCAGTAATTGCGACGGGCGCACCAAAACCTGCCGCACCTTCTAAAAACGTACCAAAAGCAAACCCAACTAATAGCATTTGCAGACGTTGATCTTCTGTAATTGACAGAATAGACGAACGAATAACATCAAACTGTCCTGTTTTTACTGAAATCTTATATATAAAAACTGCACCGATAATAATCCATGCAATTGGCCACAGGCCGTAGAAGAATCCATAGACCATTGATGCTAATGCCATTCCAATTGGCATTTTGTATAAAAATAATGAGACCAGAAAGGCTAAAAAAACGGTAATTGTAGCGGCTACACTACCCTTCATGCGAAAAATAGCTAACGCTAAAAAAAAGAAAATAATTGGAACTAGCGCAATAGCACTCGAAATCCAGATATTGCCTATAGGATCATAAATTTGTTGCCACTGTTGAAGCATTGTCTACTCCTTGAAATGCTTAACTACTAGATTGAACAGTTTATTGTACTTAAACACTAAATTGGTATGACCAATTTAGTGTTTAAGAGATAAAATGTGCATTTTGTATTGGCGATATTAGTAATATTAGCCCAAAAACACAATATAAAAGATTTAATTTATTTTTTGGTATGACCAATTTTTATAATCTCTTAAAATTTTATATATTAGATTTCTTTCATAATTCACTTTTTACTCAGCTCAAAATTATGGATTCCCACAATTAAATTAAATCTTAATCCTAGTCTTTTGCCAGGGTTGCGATATCGCTCGGCAAGGATTTTGAAGGTTTTCAAAGTTCCAAATACCTGTTCAATCCCAATTCTTCTTTTATTGATTTCTTGGTTATAAAGTTTTAGCTCGAGATCTGGTTTTTAGTGCTTTTTTGCTTTTAATGGCCATAAACTATTTGGATACAATGTATAAATCCCTTGATAGCCTTTATTTGCAAGAGGCTTTGTTGCACAAACCTACCACTGAAAGCTTCTTGGGGAATATAATTTCTAAATGAAGAGGTCTGCACCCAAGATCTATCGTACAACCAGTTGATCTACCTACAATAAAGCCTTGCTCAGTCAAGGAAATATATCAATTTGGTTTGATTCAGCCATCCAATGGTCGCTCGATTGACTCAACAACTGCCGATGCAAAACTTGGATGAAAATGTACTAGCCCAACAACTTCATTCCACCAATCAAGAGCAGTTGATTGCCTATAAAGTGTCTTTATTTGGCTCTGACGTCAGTGTCGTTCAGCATGTGGTAGCAAAAACCCGAGGTGCACCGAAAGATTTAAGCCACCAAGTAGTTGGCTCTAGTACAAAGCAACAAGGTGAGGCTCAGTTATGTGTTACGTCGTGAGGATATTCAAGTGGTGGTAGCAGAGCGGATGTTCCTACGTGGATAATTGCTCAAAAAGATTTTATAATCGGTATTAATACCAATAATTTTGTCTTTATTGCTATGTATAGACTTAATCGTTTTGATTATTCGTCGAGAGCTTAAAGCCTTAGATGAAGTTTCAACCTTTTAAGTCAGCCAAATTTATCAGTGAATGATGCTACTCACTATTTAAAAACCTTAGATGCCAAAGTAATGCCTTCCAAGGTACAGTCCTTTGCCCAAAACTCTAAGCACTTAATACATAAACTGCATCAAAATCCGGAAAATGAAAAAGTATTTAGTTCATACGCCGCCCATGAATTGCGTAGTCCTTTAACCGCGATCAAAACTCATATTCAGCTTGCACAACTGATGGCAGAACAACAGGCAAGCTCGCCCAAATTGCAACAGAGCTTGCAGCAGGTACACCTTGGTATCCGCCGATGTACCCAGCTACTGGAACAGCTTCTAGCACTTTCCTCTACCGATCAAGTACTGAGTGATATCTAGTACAGTATTGAAATTGCACGGCTCCTGACTCAGGTGATTGCCGATTTACAGTCGCTTTATCCGGAAATTGAACCCAGTTTAACAATTGACTGACCGAGCCTGACCCGAATTGCCCTACCCGATTTTGAACTAGATACCGTCTTTAAAAACCTACTTAACAATGCTCTATTGCATGCACAGGCAAACACCATTTCAATTGCTATGCTGCATGTGTGCTGATCATTCATAATGATAATCAAAGGTTGAAGATATGCATACTTGGGACAGCGTTTCTGACATAAATCTCCCTAGCAAAATGGGCATGGGCTAGACTTATATTTGATGAAAATGGTGTTAAACAAATATGGCTATCAGATTCAATTTACAGTGGCGCAACCTCAATATTTAAGCATTCACATCAGCCTCGCTGCAAGCGGATCACTTACTTATGAGAAGACAGGGCTAAATTTAAAGCTGGAATATCAACCCATGTCGTATCAGCAAAATCACGCTGCAAATACTGTTTTAAATAAGCAATGGTATCTTCAGCGATCAAGGGATCTTTGGAGTTATCTGCATGATTAAAAGCAATGGCATATAATTGAACCCCGCGGAGTTTTAACAACTCAAGACTCAGCAAGGTATGATTAATACTACCCAAACGCCCTGAAGTGACCAGAATCACCGGATAATTATGTGTCTGAATATAATCAATAGTTAGGAACTCTTCGGTTAAGGGCACCATTAGACCACCTGCACCTTCCAGCAAAATACAGTCATAGCCCGCAGCCAGCTGTTCGGTGGCCTGCTGAATCTGTTCAAAATTAATGGCTCGCCCATCTAGACGCGCAGCAAGATGCGGTGAAGCCGGATACGTAAAAATTTCCGGCATGGTCAGTTTTTGCTGGTCTTCCGGTAACAGTCCACAACCCATAATTGCACGATGCTGTTCGATATCTTCTGATATATCGACATTTCCGGTCTGGATCAGCTTTTGGGTTATAGTACGAATACCCTGCTCATTCCAAATTTTGGCCAAGAAACCAGTAGTAAAGGTTTTACCAATTGCGGTATCAATGCCGCTGACAAAATAAATCTGTGCGCTCATGCTGTCTTCCGTGCAATGACATAAATCGGATGATAAGTAAGTACATACTGTTTGCTTTTAGGATCTTGGAATTGTTGATAGCGGGTATAAAAATCCTGTAATGACGATTTTGTCCACCGAAACCCCTGTGCCGTCGCCTGCACACCAGTGGCTTTGATATGCTGTAACACCTGTTTCGGATGCTCAAAATATAAGGTCATCTGTTTTTCTATCTGCAGCAGAATGTCAAAGCCTAAGGATTGGAGCAGTTCACAGACCTTTGCTAAAGGCAGATAATCCAAGCCCTGTCCGGTCAGTGCCTTAATTTCCTTTAAATTATTGTCAGTATAACTGGCAAAACACAGATGCCCAGAGGGATTTAAGGCCTGCGCAATGTTGAGCAATAATGCTTTTAAATCCGAGATCCATTGCAATGCAGAACAAGACAACACCATGTCCAGAGACTGAGGCAGTGGCAAGGTTTCAATATTACCAATCTCCCACAAAAGCCGATTAGATTCCGGGAAGTGCTGCTTCACTTCGACATATAGGTCATTTAAAAATAAATGATCAAAGCTATAATGCTGCATAAAAAGCCGGGTAAACAATCCTGAACCGCAGCCAATTTCCAATACCCGTTGCAAATGTGGTTGTGCCACATGCTGCTGCATGAAATGCATCAACTCTGCAGCTACGGTACTTTGTACCAGCGCATGCTGTTCATAACTGAGATTTGCCTGAGCAAAACGCTGGGCAATCTGTTTGCTGTTCATCGCGGTAAATTCCTCAGCACCTGCAGACATGCGTCCAGCTCATCCGCAGAAATGTTCTGGTTCAGGGAAATTCTGAGTCTGGAGGTGTTGGCAGGAACCGTTGGCGGACGTACTGGCAGCACATAAAACCCCTGCTGTTGCATAATTTCAGTCGCCTGAATGGTGCGTTTTGCCTCACCAATCAGTACCGGCACAATTTGCGAGGTTGACGGACAGTGATATCCCAAGTCTTGAATGCCCTGCTGACAGCGTACAGCCAATGCTGCCAAATGTACTCGTTCTGCCTGAAGCTGCTCTACCTTCTGAAAAATAAATCTAGTCCAGGCCATACATAGTGGCGGCTGGGCGGTACTAAAAATTAAAGGTCGCATGCTATTGATCAGATAGTCACGAATCACTGGCGCACAGACCAGATAACCACCAACTGAAGCCAAAGCCTTGCCAAAGGTACCGACTAGGAAATCAATTTGATCCAATACTTGATACTGTTCTGCGCAGCCCAATCCACGTTCACCGCGCACACCAATTGCATGTGCCTCATCGACATAAAGCATGACTTTTGCAAACTGCTGTTTTAATGCCACCAAAGCAGTTAAATCTGTTTCATCCCCATCCATACTGAAAATTGATTCAGTTACCACAATAATGCGCTGGATAGATTCATCTGACTGATATTTTTCTAAAAACTGAGTCAAATGCTGCAGGTCATTATGGCGGTAACGCACATAGCCAGCTTTAGATAAACGAATCCCGTCGATAATACTGGCATGTACCAGTTTGTCAGCAATGATCATGGTTTTAGCATTACTGAGCGCAGGAAGAATCCCGATATTCATGTGATAACCACTATTAAACAGCAGTACTGAACGTCCAAAAGCCTGTGACATCTGTGCTTCAAGTTGTTCAAAATTGGGAAAGTTTCCTGTCAGTAAACGTGAAGAGCTTGAACTCATATATCGCTCAGACATCGGCGTGAGGTCAAAAAATTCTTCACGTAGCGTTAAGTTGGATGCCAGACCTAAATAGTCATTGGATGCCAGATTCAGCATCTCTTGGCCATTGAGTTGCAATCGTGGCTGGCTAGAAATATTGGACTTAAACTGGCGATATTGCCCTTGCTGTTTCAAGTCATCTAGCTGCTGCTGGAAATGCTCAAGATGGTTCATGCTACTGCCTCTATCTGCTGAATCATCTCCCGCATATGCTTTAATAAAGTTTCAAGTTGCTGTGTTGAAATTACATATGGCGGCATGACATAGACCAGACGACCAAAAGGACGAATCCAGACGCCACGGCATACACATTCAGCCTGAAAATGCGCCAAATCAATAGTTTGATGTAGCTCAACTACGCCAATTGCGCCAAGGACACGCACATCTTTGACTTGTGCCAAGGATTTTAAATCCAGTAAATATTGTTCTAGTGTACTTTCAATCTGTTGAATACGCGTCTGCCAGTCTTGAGCCAGTAACAGCTGGGTACTTTTTAATGCGACCGCACAGGCCAACGGATTAGCCATAAAAGTTGGGCCATGCATGAACACACCCGCTTCACCACTTGAAATCGTCTCTGCTACATGGCGAGTGGTTAAGGTCGCTGACAAGGTCATATAACCACCAGTCAATGCCTTACCGATACACATAATGTCTGGTGTGACCTGAGCGTGTTCATAAGCAAATAGTTTTCCAGTGCGGCCAAAACCGGTGGCAATTTCATCTAAAATCAGCAGTACATCGTACTTTTCACACAACAACTTAGCTTGCTTTAAATATTCTGGATGATAGAAACGCATCCCGCCTGCACCTTGCACAATCGGCTCAATGATCATGGCAGCAATCTGTTGATGCTGCTGTACCAGCAGGCGCTCAAGTGGCTGTATATCTTCTGGTTGCCATGCCCCATCAAAACGGCTTTGAGGTGCCGGAACAAATAAACGGTTCGGCAAACTCGAACCAAAAATTTGATGCATACCAGTTACAGGATCACAAACCGACATGGCATTCCAGGTGTCGCCATGATAGCCAGAGCGTGTGGTAACAAAGTTAGTTTTTTGCGGTTGCTGACGCGCATGCCAATATTGCACAGCCATTTTCAACGCTACTTCAACCGCGACCGAGCCGGAATCAGCAAAGAAAATTTTATCCAGTGCAGGCGCCGTGATCTCGAGTAGCAGTTTAGACACATCAATCGCAGGCTGATGAGTCAAACCACCAAACATGATATGTGACATCGACTCTAATTGTTTTGTTACGGCCTGATTGAGTTCAGAATGATTATAACCGTGAATTGTGCACCACCAGGACGACATGCCATCAATCAGCTCGGTACCATCTTCAAGTTCAATGACTGCACCATTTGCAGCTTTAACTTTGTAACATGGCAAGGGTTGTGTCATGGAGGTATAAGGATGCCAAATATGCTGTTGATCAAAAGCGTCCTGCACAGAATTTACCCCAATTATTAAAACTAAAACTGATCTTAGCGCGTTAAATCTGAAAATGAAACGTCAAGAGCTACCAATCTCTTTTTGCTTAAGCCAGATCGGCTAAAAATTTTAAAATTGGCTCAACGAGTAACTTGGCATCAAAAAGGATGGCATCGTGCGTGCCCTGTATTTTTACCAAATTCAGATTTTGGGTTGTTAAAAACACAGATTCTTGACTAACTTTGTAAGGAACCAACATATCATTCTCGGAAAATATAAATAGCATCTTGACTGAATGATTTTTTAAGATATCCACTAGATTTAATTGCTGCAATAGATAAAGATGCTTAACCTGATAGTTTAAATCAATACTATTTAACTGTTGGTGCAATAATTTTGCACGTTCACGCGCTGCTGCGCCAGCTAAAGTGACCAAGGTACAGAAGCGCTGCATCCCGCGTTTTGGATCAGCCAGTATGGAGGATTTAAATTGTGTATATTGTTCAACTGGCATTGCATGTGGCCATGCTTCGTTGGCCACGAAACAGGGATTTGACATACAGCAAATCACTGGTTTGGCAATTTTCAATTGTTGCTGGATTTCATTAGCCAGCAAAAGTGCCAACTGTCCACCCAAAGACCACCCCATCAAGACATCAAACGAACTCGCCTGCCTGACTTTTTCGGCCAAAAGACTTTCTACGTTAGGATCGAAAATATCCCATACTTTAACTTGATGCTGCTGCCGCAACTGTTCTACAAACGGGGTTAAGACCGCTGTTCCTAGCCCCCAACCCGTAATCATCAGTATCTTCATTTTGTCTGTTCCAATAAAAAAGGGACCAATTCAAGTTGAAATGATCCCTGTTTGTTACACGATTAATTAAGCAGGTTGCATCGCATCTACAGCCAATTCTTTAGCTGTTTTCTTGGCAGCTTCAGCTTTTAAGCCTAATTTAGCAAACAAGGCTTTGTCTTTACCTTCACCACTGTTCGGGGCAGTAAGCAATTTATCACCTGAAAATAATGAGTTAGCTCCAGCCATAAATGCCAGTGCCTGATCAGAGTCAGAGAGAGATTCACGACCTGCCGACAAGCGGATATAACTCTTCGGCATAATAATCCGTGCTACCGCAATAGTACGAATCCAGTCAATCACATCCAGTTTTTCAACATCGGCCAGTGGTGTGCCTTCAATAGGAACCAGCATATTTATGGGCACCGAACCCGGGTGAATCGGCATAGTCGCTAGTTCAAATAACAAACCGACTCGGTCTTGTACGCCTTCGCCCAAGCCGACAATACCGCCACTACAGACATTAATTCCGGCATCACGTACATGATCAAGCGTATTTAAGCGGTCATCAAAGCTACGTGTACTGATGACATTGGCATAATATTCACGTGAGGTATCAAGGTTGTGGTTATAATAATCTAGCCCTGCATCTTTCAGACGTTCCGCTTGTGAGGCATTCAGCATCCCTAGAGTCATACAGGTTTCCATGCCCAGTTTCTTGACTTCCTGCACCAGTTCCAGCACATACGGCATATCGCGTTCATGCGGATTACGCCATGCTGCGCCCATGCAGAAACGGGTCGAACCGGAAGCTTTGGCCTGTTTGGCTTCAGCAATCGCCTTTTGTACTTCTACGCGTTTTTCAATTTCCAGATCAGTATCGTAATGTGCAGATTGCGAACAGTATTTACAATCTTCCGGACAACGGCCCGTTTTAATTGAAAGCAGAGTACTGACCTGAACAGTATTCGGTTCAAAGTTTTGGCGATGAATTTGCTGTGCCTGAAACAGTAAATCCATTAAAGGCAAGTCATAAATTTCTTGTATTTCGGCACGTGACCAATCATTACGGATCATCTTGTCTGCATCATCTAAAATTCCATTGAGTAAATCATACGCTGTTTTTTTTATTTTTCTTTAGCGTTTTCTTTCATATTCATTGCCTGCTTAAAATAGCTTTAGTGTGTCAAGCTATTTTTGAAAGCTTATTTAACCCGAATCCTGCTTAAGCCGATGAGTCCTTAATTTGAATTGTTGGCTTATTTCGATGGGTTAATTGATATCCACATAGTGAGGCGTAAATTCCACGCAGAAATCCATGAAGACTACGTGCTTTACTCGTCACTAAATTGTATTGCCCCTTCAATAAGCCGAATAATATTTCTATTTTATTACGTTGTCTTAAGTGATATTTATCTGATGCACAGAGTTGAATAGCCTGCATATTCTTCCGATGATAAGTAATTAAATCAATACCTTGATCTTTCAATCTAATTTTTAATTCTTGGCTGATGTAACCTCGATCCCCGTAAAGTTTTGCTTCTATACCAGCAACCAATTGCTCAACCATTTTTATATTAGCAACATGTCCATTCGATAAAGCAGAACAGGCAATTTCACCAAATTGATTCATCGCAATACGTAATTTACAGCCATAAAACCAGCCCATTGAGCTTCTACCATGTGATGCAATTTGGATTAATGATTTATGACGCTAAATACGTTGATTTTTACAAATTGGCAGAGTTGTTGAATCAATCCATAAATATTGTGTACCTTGGCCTTTCATCAGTGCCACATGTAAAGCATGTAGAGCTAATTCATGCATACCCAATTGGCTCAAGCCAATGTGAAAGCCCAGCAAGCGGCAAAAAAACCGAATGTTTTTGCTTCTGGCGAATATAGTCTGGATCAAAATGAAAACTGGATTGTCGGAGTTGCCGCACGCTGTAACCTGTTTTCCGGGATCGATAAAAACAAGAATATTCAGGCTGCCGAACTCAAACGCTTTGCTACAGAATTACTCACTGCACGCACCCAGCAAGAAATTGAAAATCTGATTTATAAATCTTATAGCGAAGCACTCAGTGCACAGCAAAGTGATGCACTTCTGGCACAAAACTTGAAAGCCGCACAGGAAAATTTACGCATCCAAGAATTGTCTTTTAAAGAAGATATGGGCACCGCCACACAGCTCATCGATGCACAAAATATGCTGAGCGGACTACGAGCTGAAACTGCCTTGAATGCCTACAAATATGTGATGTCACTGGCCACCCTATTACAAAGCCATGGCTCGATTACAGAATTTCCGAACTACATTCAACATACCAATACCCACTATAGATGCTAAAACTCTTCAAATACGAGCAGTTCAGCTCACAACGAATAATGTGAGTGATTCACGAATCCTTGGGGAGTTACTTGATCAAATTCCGTTGGATGAACAGATTGATTCAGTTTATACAGACGAGGCTTATAACACCAAGCAATGCCGTCAAGTCATTGCAGACCGGTAAGCATATGCGGTAGTTCCCTCCAGAAAAAATGCAAAGCCTTAGAAAACTACAAAAGTTCATTCGCAAGAGCGAAATGAATTACTTCGAACAGTTAAACGTTTAGGCAGGACACTATGGAAAAAATGGTCAGGCTATCATCGGCGAAGTTTGGTCAAAACCAAAATGTATTGCATTAAATTATTAGGCGATAAATTAACGGAATTAGGTCGACCTCATACCCAAGTTGTCACTTGAATTCGAGTAACTTAGAAAAGATCTATCTCTGAAGCCTTTATGCAACAAAGTCACTCCAGATTGAGGATTTGAAAATTTATAGTGCAGTATATAAACAAATTGGTTCAGGAGCACAAAAGTAAGGTAATAACATCTTTTTTTAACAGTGATATTTTATTGTTCCCTACTTCTTACATTAAACTTTTATTTGTAGATTTACCTATCATTAACTCATTTTTCATTTGGATTTCCTATTATATTGAGATTGCTTTAAGAGATATTAAACAATAATATTAGTGATAATTATTATCATTTACATTAACTAAAATGTCTTCTACCGTTCCTTCATCATTTAAACTATCTTTACTCAGTTTTTCGATTTTAGTTACACAACAAAGTTTTGCCGATGATACTCAGCAATTACCGACGATTACCGTTACAGCGGAATCAGAACAGAGTGAGCTCAGCTCTGAACAGAGTAAAGCCTATATCATCCAAAACTCGTCAACCGCCTCAAAACTGAATATTCCACTCAAGGAAACGCCGCAAACAGTCAATGTCCTTACCAGCCAGCAACTGGATGACTTTGCCTTGGATAATACCCGGGACGTACTGCGCAATACCCCTGGCATTATCGTCAGCAATCAGGAAACGGAACGGACCTCCTACCTTGCCCGAGGTTTCGAGATTTCAAATGTTTTAGTCGATGGCGTTGGTATTCCACTCGAAGGCTATAATTATAATAATGATAATCCAGACAGTTTTTTGTTTGACCGTATCGAAGTGGTGAAAGGCGCGAATGCCTTAAATAATGGAATTGGCGATCCCGGCGCAACTATTAATATGATTCGCAAACGCCCGACATCCGACCTTCAAACAGCCTTTAATGCCAGTTATGGCTCATGGAATACGCAGCGCTATGAAGTAGATGTATCCTCTCCTCTCACCCAAGATGGAAAAGTCAGAGGTCGTGTATTTGGCTATCAACAAACAGGCGACAGTTATCTGGATCGTTATGAACTGGAAAAAAACGGCATAGGTGCTGTTGTGGAGGCAGATATTACTGACACAACTCTATTGACTGCTGGCTATACCGAAACCAATCACAAGCCGAATGGTGTCAATTGGGGTTCTAATCCACTGATCAATACTGAAGGCGAGCAGCTCAGTTACTCACGGAATTATAATTACAGTCCAAGCTGGGCCCACTGGGATAGCAATATTAAAAGTTACTTTGCCGAGCTTGAACAAAAACTGGGTGGCGACTGGACAGCCAAACTGACCTATGATGAAAAACGTACACAACGCGATTCAAAGCTCTTGTTTCTGTCCGGCAAACCTGGCGCAAATGGCACTTCAGGCATCTTCCTCTACCCAGGCATGTATATTGATGACAATAAAGAACAACAAGCCAGCCTGAGTTTTAGCGGCACCTATCCGCTTTGGGGACAACGCCATGAAGCCTCATTGGGCTATGTCTGGGCCAAAAATCGTCTGGATGAATTGGGTTATGCTGGCAGCTTTGTCAATCCACTGACCACAGATTTAGCCAGCTTTACACCCGAAGAACCAAGCTGGGATATGTCGAAAACCAGTGGTGAAATGCATATCCGGCAGAAGAACCAGAGCCTTTATGCTGCGACCCGACTGCATCTGAATGATGATCTGAAACTGCTTTTAGGTGCGAACTACGTTCAGGCTGAAAGCAGTGGTAGCAGTTATGGGACCGACACCATTTATGATGAAGATAAAGTTTTACCCTATGCCGGTCTGACCTATAACTTTAGCCCTGAATATACAGGTTACCTGAGTTATACCTCGATTTTCCGTCCGCAAACCACCAAAGCAGATGATGGCAGCATTAACAAACCGATCGAAGGTGAAAGCTATGAAGTCGGAGTCAAAGGTTCTTGGCTAGATGACAAGCTTACCGCCACCATGGCTGTGTTCAGAACGGAGCAAAGTAATTATCCGCTTCGTGATTCTGATGGTATCCCGACTTTACGCACAACTCAGGTCAGTGACCTGCGTTCCCAAGGCTACGAGTTTGGCTTGGCGGGACAACTGACCGACCATTTTAACTTAAGCTTTGGTTATACCCAGTTTAGCCTGAAAGATCTGATCAATGGCGGTGATGCGCGTACCTTCAATCCAACCCAGTCTTTTAATCTTTTAACCACCTATCAGGTGCCACAACTTCCAAAACTGAAACTGGGCCTTGGTGTGCAGTGGCAGGATCAAACCTATCTGGATGTGCCTGAAGCAACCACCAATGGAGTGATTACCCAGAAAGCTGGAGTCATTGAACAGGATGCCTATGCGCTCGTGAACTTAATGGCCAGCTATGAGTTGAATAAGCATATGACCTTTCAAGCCAATGGTAATAACCTGACCAATGAAAAATACCTATTCAATTTCCCCAATCAGCAAGGTTTTTATGGTGCACCAGCGAATTACAGCGTTGCTGTGAAATTTAAATATTAATTTTTAAGCTGAGCCTTGACGACATGTTCAGGGCTAAATCATCACTACATACACAAAAATAGGTAAAACAAATGAAAAAAATGATCGCTTTGACCCTTGGACTGTCTATGACACTTTCAGCTCAGGCGCATATGCTTTGGCTAGAACGTGGCACAAATCAGCAGACTCATGCGTTCTTTGGTGAATATAGTGAACAGCTCAAAGAAACGCAGCAAGGTGCCCTCAAGTCTTTCAATCAGGCAAAGGCCGTTCAGGCCAAAAAAACATTTAGTCCTCAAATGCAACAGGATCATTTGCTCTATGCAACCCAAGGCCAGACCGATGTCCAGCTCACTCATGAATTGATCTATGGAGAATCATTGCTGAGCTATCATGCCAAATCCGGCAGACAAAACTTGAAAGCAGAGTCCGAACTGGATATTGTCCCGACCCAGATCAACAGCAATACATTTACGGTACTGTATCAGGGTAAAGCTGCTGCGGATGTTGAAGTCACAGTCTTTTCCCCGCAATTTTGGCTAAAAAAATACACCACCAACGGCCAAGGCCAGATTACGATCGCCACGCCATGGAAAGGTCAATATGTCATTGAAGTTGGCAAAGAAGCAGACAAGGCCGGAAAATTGAATCAGCAGGCCTATAAAAAACAGTATCTGGTAACGACTTTAAGTTTTGTTTATTAAGTTTTTAGATTTTCATCAGTATAGATCTATTCAAGGCCAAATATGATGTCTGTTGTAGTGCAGCCACTCGCCATTTTCTATCGCTTAGGCATGAGCTTTGGGATGGGCTACTTGTGCAGTTATTTGATCGCACTCGATCTGGCTTACTTTCTACAGGCTTTTCTGCCCAAAGCAGAATCCGTCTATTTGGCCGCCGTTATTGCCCTGATTTTTTATGTCTGTTTTGTGATTGGCATCTTCTGTATCCAGAGTTTAAAAAAGCTTTCGGTCTATAGCCTGCTTCCTTTCCTTAGCTTATTTACCATCTCCC
Organism: Acinetobacter sp. YH01021; assembly: GCF_013420255.1. Classification (GTDB taxonomy): domain Bacteria; phylum Pseudomonadota; class Gammaproteobacteria; order Pseudomonadales; family Moraxellaceae; genus Acinetobacter. Next base: position 13,054 of record NZ_VOYO01000026.1, on the reverse strand, counting down.
GCTTCATAGGTTAAACCATGCATAAATCTGTCCGTCAATCCATGGCATGGCTACATTCATGGTTAGGTTTAAGTTTTGGCTGGCTGCTCTTCGCGATCTTTTTAACAGGCGCGGTCACCTATTACCGGCATGAAATCAGTATATGGATGCAGCCTGAATTTGCCTCAATACAAGTCAATCAGGAAACTGCCTTAAAATCTGCTTACAGCTATTTACAGCAGCATGCACCGGACGCCCAAAACTGGTATATCGGAGTCGCCAATCAAGATTCACCGGTGAATAAAGTCTACTGGCAAAAAGCGGATGGTGGCTATGAAGTCAAAACCCTGAATGCTTCGACAGGAAAAGAATTACAGCTTTCAGCCACACAAGGGGGAGATTTTTTCTATAATTTTCATTTTCAGCTCTATGGTATGCCCTACACCATCGGTCGCCTCATTGTGACGGTCGCTGCCTTTATCATGTTACTGACTCTGATTTCAGGAATTATTACCCATAAAAAAATACTGACAGACTTTTTTACCCTAAGAGCCTTTAAAGGACAGCGCTCTTATCTGGATTTTCATAATGTCAGTTCAGTGATTGCCCTGCCGTTCTTTTTGACCATGACATTTACCGGGTTGGCGATTTTCTTTTATATCGTGCTGCCTTCCGGTATGAAAAAACTTTATCCAGACAATCCCTTTCAATATTTTGAAGAAATTCGCACAATCAATACATCAGCCACCCACTCAGTTCCTGTGAAAACGCAGATGCTGCCAATTCAACATTTTATCACCACGGCACAGCAACACTGGGGAGATGCGGAATTTGACAATATCACGGTCAAGCAGCCCAATACCCAGCTGGCACAAATAACATTAACCCAACTCAAAGATCATTCCATTACCCGAAATCAAGCACAGCTTATTTTAAATGCAGCTACCGGAAAATTGCTTGAACGTACACGAAATGAAAGTGCAATTGCCACACTCAATGCCGGCATATATGGCTTGCATATGGCACGTTTTGCCGAACCTGTTTTACGTTTAGGGTTATTTTTCTCCGGCATATTAGGCTGCGCAATGATTGCATCCGGATTGCTGCTGTGGAGCCTGAAACGCCAAATGCAGAAAAAATCAGTGCGGTTTCATCTCGGACACTATTTAGTGAACCGCTTGAATATCACCATGATACTTGGCTTGCCGATTGCCATGCTGGGATATCTCTATGCGAATCGTTTTATCAGCATCCCTGTAGGTGCACCAAATTATGAGATTTATAGTTTTTTCAGTATTTGGCTCGGCAGTTTCATTCTGGCATGTTTAACACCGCAGCAATATTTATGGAAAATTCAGCTTAAAATCCTGATTGGTACTGCCTTTATAATTCCCCTGATTGATATTTATTATTTAGTTTCCCAGCAATATGTTGATTCTTTTGCGACTTATTGGCCTTTTTTGCGTATTGATCTGATGTTATGGACCTTGGCACTTCTCGCCCTATTGTTACACCAGAAAATTACGCCCATTCAGCAAAAGGCTATTAAGAAAATCCAGACCAAACTGAAAGCCGTACAGCAGGAGTCTTCCATATGATATGGATCGCAATCATGGGGCTTTTATGGCTAAGCTGTTTTGGTTTTTATGCGGTGAGTGAAAAGCAGATCGTAAAAAGCCGAAAATCTCGGTACGCTTTTTTAGCGAATTTTCCTACGTACACTAAGTTCGCTGCAGGTATTTTCTTATTCGTCGTAATGGTTTTATTACGGACCCGGTTTAGCTACAGTATTAGCTTTGTGGCTCTATGGGTATTTCTAAGCCCTGTACTTTTTATCTTTATCTTAAAAATGAATAAAGCATTTTAGTATTTATTTAAAATCAGAAAGTAGTAAACAGCCTAGTGCGCTACTTACATGCCCTCTATTGAACCAATCTACCCAGTATCTGCTAAACCTTGGCAACCTACTTTTAAATATTTCAGATTCATTATTTTGGCTAGAATCAGAAATTTAAATTGGTAGGTATTTGGTAGGTAGGATTCTTTTTAACTTCATCCAATACTTATATTACGGTGAGGGTCACCGATAAAATAATCAATTAATGGTAGAAGGAATCACGCCATGGCTTTTAAAAATATTTCAGATCAAACTAACGGTTTTTATATTCCCTGTGTTTCACTTTTTGGTCCGGGCTGTGCTAAAGAAATCGGGATAAAAGCACAAAATTTAGGTGCCAAGAAAGCGCTGATTGTAACTGATGCGGGGCTGTTTAAATTTGGTGTTGCAGATGATATTGCAAATTATTTGAAAGAGGCGGGTGTTGACAGTTATATTTTCCCAGGCGCGGAACCCAATCCAACTGATATTAACGTGCATCATGGAGTTACAGCTTATAATGAAAATGCCTGTGATTTTATTGTATCGTTAGGTGGGGGTTCCTCACATGACTGTGCCAAAGGCATTGGTCTAGTCACTGCAGGTGGCGGACATATCCGTGATTATGAAGGGATTGATAAAAGTACCGTCCCGATGACACCACTGATTGCAATCAATACTACGGCAGGGACAGCTTCGGAGATGACACGTTTCTGTATCATTACCAATACCGATACCCATGTGAAAATGGCGATTGTAGATTGGCGTTGTACACCACTCATTGCGATTGATGACCCTAAACTTATGTTGGCCAAACCTGCAGGGCTGACTGCGGCAACAGGTATGGATGCCTTGACGCATGCAGTAGAAGCTTATGTGTCTACGGCAGCAAATCCAATCACTGATGCCTGTGCAGAAAAGGCGATTACCATGATCAGCGAATGGCTTAGCCTGGCAGTGGCGAATGGGGATAATCTGGAAGCACGGGATGCCATGAGCTATGCCCAATATCTTGCCGGAATGGCCTTTAACAACGCCTCTTTAGGATATGTGCATGCGATGGCACATCAGCTCGGAGGCTTCTACAACTTGCCGCATGGTGTTTGTAATGCAATTCTGCTCCCCCATGTTTGTGAATTTAACCTGATTGCTTGTCCTGAACGTTATGCCAAAATTGCCCAATTGATGGGGGTGAATACAGAAGGTTTAACCGTAACTGGAGCAGCTTATGAAGCGATTGGCGCCATTCGTCAGCTTTCGGCTTCAATTGGTATTCCATCTGGGCTGACGGAATTGAATGTAAAAGAAGCTGACTTGGCCATCATGGCGGAAAATGCACAAAAAGATGCCTGCATGTTGACCAATCCACGTAAAGCCAACCATGCCCAAGTGGTAGATATTTTTAAAGCGGCGATGTAGTACCTCAATGTAAGTATTCTCTCCAAGTATCTGACTTACATTTTTAACAGCCCCTGTTTCACTTCCTGAGGAAGTGTGCCAAGAGCAGACATGCATTTTCCTGTTCCTGGCTGATCCTTTTGCCTTCATAAGAGGATAAAAGCGGGGGGTGTTTCTTTTTTATGAAGTCCCCTTCATTATGAATATCGACATTAATCCCATGGTAGAAAAATGCCACTATTTTTTTAGCCCGTTCTAGCCACAAATAAAATTTCATAGCGTATTATCTTACGATTATATTTGATCCCTGAGGAATAAATTGCGCGTCCTTCAAATGACATGAAGGTGAGCGTAGCTGATATCAAGCATCTAGGCAAACGGCAAACTGGGTAGCCACTGATAAAAATTTTAGGATCAGGTTCAGTCTAAATTAATAAGTAAACTCACAGTAAGCAAGGATAATACTTAATATTCCAGAATATTCCTATTTTAACTGTTTAGCTTTGTACCGACAGTTACATCAGCTTTAAAGATTTTTATATTTTAACAGAGTCTGATGAACGGGATGGTTTTTGGGCATCAGTTCAATCAGGCGTTCTACAGCATCAATCGCTTCAGGAAAATGTGCCACATGTTTCAGCAAGACATCGGTTTCATTAGCCTTGAAAATGGCATCGCTCAGGCGTGATTCCAGACAATCTCTCCAGGCGCATAGAAATGGACTTTCTGTTTTGGCCAGAAATACGCCGGTACATAATTTCAAGGCTGAATCGATATACCCAGCATCTAAAGATTGCTCTGTCATTAAAAAATCAGCCTCTACATGCGCCAATAAACGATAGGGTCTGGAACCCAGCATACCACCTAATAAATCGCGTAATTGTGACATTTCTGCTTTTAAAGTCCCCATACTGACCTTGCGCTCGCCATATAAGGCTTGATGCAAGGTATCTAGACTCAGACCATGCGGACATAAGGCTAGAATGGTCAGAATTTCAATCTGTCGAGGAGTCAGAACCAGCACTTTGCCATTAAACAGCACTTGAGGTACTGAAAAAGCTCGAATAAACAGGCGCTGCTTCTGGCATTCTAGTAGAGCCGACTGGATGATCGTAGCACAGCGCTCCGCAGCTAGTAGTGCTAAACTGTTATGCTTTGGCCAGGTAGTCGACAGATCAATGACACCTAAGACCTGTTTTGAATAGGGATCAATAATCGGGGCAGCGTAACAAACCCAATCATGAATGGAGGACATGTAATGTTCACTGGAAAAGACACAGCTGGATTGTTGAGTTTTTAAGGATAATGCCAATGCATTGGTTCCGACTAGCTCTTCGCGCCATTGCCCACCTTCAATAAAATGTACACTTTCTGCGGCACTTTGCATTTGTGGGCTAGAAGCTGCCCAAATGATGGTGCTGCCGATATCTCCGACCGCCAGCACCATAGAAGATTGCTCGGCAATATGTTTCAAGTCTTGTGCACAATGGCGTAGAGCATAGGCTAAAGTTAAAGAAGAAGTGGTCTTTTTTATATTTGTCAGCGGTGCTGCTAAACGATTCTTCGGGATTTCAGCCGAGGATGAACGTTGCCAGGAGCTGGCAATACTCTGTCCCAGCTGTTCTGCATGTAAGGGAGACAAACTGCTGTTTTGCCGAAGCTGATCGATATTGTGCCTTTTTTCCATCAAATCTTGTTTTGTCATCATTCCTTATTCTCACAACAATTCATGATTTACATCCGCTGTAATCGTTATTTTTTTAAAATGGATGAAAATATCGTGAACATGCTAGCTCCAACCTTTTTCCAACCTTATACCAGTTATATTAATCAAATAAGATGCAGAAGTACCTTATACCAAAGCTGTAGAAGCGGTTTTGCCATACGAAAATAAGCAAAGGAAATACATATGCGTTACGTCGATCCTAATCAACCTGATTCAAAAGTTCATTTTAAAGCACAATACGATAATTTCATTGGCGGCGAATGGGTCGCTCCGGTCAAAGGTGAATACTTTGACAATATCTCTCCGGTAGATGGCAAAGTCTTTACCAAAGTGCCGCGCTCTTCTGTAGAAGACATTGAGTTGGCGCTTGATGCAGCGCATAAAGCCAAGGAACAATGGAACCGGTCATCGCCGACCACCCGTTCCAATATCCTGCTAAAAATTGCAGATCGTCTGGAACAAAATCTGGAACTGCTGGCTGTGGCAGAAACCTGGGACAATGGCAAACCGGTCCGCGAAACACTGGCTGCCGATATTCCACTGGCCATTGATCATTTTCGTTATTTTGCCGGCTGTATTCGTGCGCAGGAAGGCGGCATTTCCGAAATTGATGAAGATACGATTGCCTACCATTTCCATGAACCGCTTGGTGTAGTCGGACAAATCATTCCCTGGAATTTCCCGATTCTGATGGCCGCCTGGAAACTGGCACCCGCCCTGGCTGCAGGCAACTGTATTGTACTGAAACCTGCGGAACAGACTCCGGTCAGTATTCTGGTACTGGCTGAACTGATTCAGGACATTTTGCCACCAGGCGTATTGAATATCGTCAATGGCTACGGAGTCGAAGTTGGCCGTCCACTGGCGACCAATCCCCGTATTGCCAAGATTGCCTTTACCGGTTCAACCGCCGTCGGCCAAATGATCATGCAGTATGCAACTGAAAATATTATTCCGGTAACGCTGGAACTTGGCGGTAAATCACCGAATCTGTTCTTTGCTGACATTATGGATCAGGAAGACGATTATCTGGATAAAGCTCTGGAAGGCTTTGCCATGTTTGCCCTGAATCAAGGTGAAATCTGTACCTGTCCTTCCCGTGCCTTGGTACAGGAAAGTATTGCCGATGAATTTCTGGCGCGTGCAGTAGAGCGGGTGCAACGGATTAAGACTGGTCATCCGTTAGATACCGACACCATGATTGGTGCGCAAGCCTCACAGGAACAGCAGGACAAGATTCTGGGTTGTATTGCCACTGGCCGTGAAGAAGGCGCACAGATCCTGACCGGTGGTGAAGCACGTCATGAAGTGGGTCAAGGTTTCTATATTGAACCGACCATCTTTAAAGGCACCAATGACATGAAGACCTTCCAGGAAGAAATCTTCGGGCCTGTACTGGCTGTGACCACCTTTAAAGACTTTGATGATGCGATCAAGATCGCCAATGATACGATTTATGGACTCGGTGCCGGTGTCTGGTCACGCTCAGCGCATACCTCCTATCGTGCCGGTCGTGCCATTCAGGCGGGTCGGGTCTGGACCAACTGTTATCACATTTACCCTGCGCATGCGGCTTTCGGCGGTTATAAAAAGTCAGGGATTGGGCGTGAGAATCACAGAATGATGCTGGATCATTATCAGCAGACTAAAAACTTGCTAGTCAGCTATTCGACCAAACCAGCCGGGTTCTTTTAAGAAGTGAAATACATTCAAAGCGAACTTCGGTTCGCTTTGAATGTATGGTAGCTAGCTTTCACAAAATATCAGCAACATCTTCAAGCTGCGGCCAATTCAAATAAAGTTTTTAGTCTATAAATACTTTTTTTAAAGGAAAGAGCATCACCTCAAATTTCTATTTGCAATAGTGTCATTTCAAGATAATTTCACTCTATAAAGATTTTGCCACATTCTCCAGCCATTCAGTGCCAGAAGAATAAAAATAAAATAAAGTACGGCTGTTAAATACAGTGACTTATAGCTATACATGCCAACATAAATCACATCTAGAACACACCATAATCCCCAGCTTTCAATATATTTTTTTGCCGCCCAATAACTTGCCACCAAGCTAAAAGAGGCTAACATGGAATCCAACCAAGGTAGTGACGCTGCGGTGAAATGAGCAAATAAGGCGCCAATCACCAGACCCGCGACGATACCCACAATCAGGCTATATACCCAGATTTTTTTATTCAAATAGCCAATCTGCACGGTGATAGCCTGGTCATGATTTTTCTTCGACCAGCTATACCAGCCATACAGTTGCATCAAGATAAATACGGCTTGTAATGCTGCGTCTACAAATAAATTGACACGATAAAAAATAATCATATATGAAAATACAGCGATAATATTCACCAACCAGCAGACTTTATATTGTTTGGAGGTCAACCAGACACCTAAAACGTTTAAAATGAACGCTGCAATTTCTATATTTTCCATAGCAATATAACCTGGTTAAGCAGCCAATTTAGAAGTTCAGATTGAATGACAAGGTTGCTGTACGCGGCGAACCCAAGAATAAATAATCGTCACCCAAAAATTCACCTGCATCACGCCAGTATTTCTTGTTGAACAGATTATTAATATTCAAGCGCAGCAATGCATCGGTCGTATTTAGCTTAAATTGATAAGCAGCGCCTAAATCAACCACACTATAACCTGCAACTTTCGCAGCACCCTCTTTGTTGGCATATTTGCTGGAACTGTATTGACCACCTGCCAGAACAGTGAAACCTGCAATGCTCGGTACGTTATAGCGAAGATGTGTTGCGAAACGAGCTTTTGGCACGTTTTGCGCTTGATGATGGCCATATTCAACCGCTTCAACATTTTCTAAACGGGCTTTGATCAAGGCTAAAGATGAAGTTAAGGCCAGATGGTCGGTTAATGCACCATTTAGTCCTAATTCCAGGCCCTGACTATGCTGTTCGCCTTCCGCAATAAAATAGCGAAGTCCTGAAATCGGCTTGCTATATTGATTGTCCTGACGTAAATCAAAAACGGCTGCAGTCAACAGGAAATCATGGATCTGTTGTTTGAAACCAATTTCATATTGCTCTGAATAGATCGGTGCTAGGGTTTCAGCCGCATTCTCTGCAAACCAAGGCGCTGTTTTTCCATCTGACAGGCCTTTAGCATACGAGGCATAGACGGTAGTCGATTCCAAGGGGCTATAGCTGATCGCAAATTGCGGTAAAAATTTGCCTAAATCAGTATCGCGGACTTTTACCCGATCTGCATCATATGCTTGTTCATCCAGCTCGATCCATTTTCCGCCAATCAAAGTGGTCCAATGTTCATTCCATTCAATACGATCAAGAAACGTCAATGCAGTTTGTTTACTGTCTAAAGCTTTAAAATAAGGACCAATATCACCTGGTTGTTGTTCTACTTGGAGTGGATCCTCATAAATATTACCTGCAATATCTATGTCCTCTGGGTACTCGTATAAATGTGTATATATGTTTCTATTTAACCCATGATATCGATCACGAGATTTATTGGTTTGCGTAATATCAAAATTTAGATAATGTTGCGCCCAATTGGTATCAATCACCCCCTCCAATTTGACTTTAAATTGGTTGGTTTTAAAGGTCTCATCAGGGTTACGAAAATCATAAATATCGTAATGACCATTCGCATCAAAGGTGTTACCTAAGCCACTATATTCACATAACGTGGCATAACATCCCCAAGCAAATGTCGAATAATCATCAACCTTGGATTTACTGTGGGCTGCAACGAGTCCCAGGTTCCAGTCACTATTCAAAGCATAGCTATATTTTAAACTGCTATTCAGACTATCGATCGTGACCGGTTTGCCCCAATTCTGATAACCCAGCAATCGATCCCATTTCACATTTTGTGGGACTTTGCCATCCAGTAATTGATAACCTGGCACTGATTTTTGTTCGGAACGCTGTGCTTCAAGATCAAGTTCTACTGTGGATTGCGCTGACATCTTCCAATCAAGTGCCAACGCAGCTAAATAACGTTCGCCATCCACATGATCGACATAAGACTCAATCTGTTCATTCACCAGATTGATGCGATATCCGAATTGTTGCTCATCACCCCAAAAACCACCCAGATCAGTTGCCACTGAAAACTGGCCGTGTTGATCGGCCGAGAATGTCAGTGCCTGAATATCTTTCGGTCGCTTGGTGACATAATTCACAACCCCACCCGGGGTCGACATCCCACTTTGAATCGCGGACATGCCTTTTAAAATTTCCACACGTTCTTTATTTTCAAGTGCGACGTTTTGTTCACCACGAATCACATTGCCATTAATGAGGTAGCTAGATGCCAAATCGAGTGCAAAGCCACGCGAGACAAAGTTTGGATAATAGCCAATTGCAGCATAGCCCTCACCGATGGCTGCATCATTTTTTATAACATCGCTTAGCACACGAGCATGTTGTTGAGCAATGAGATCAGCAGTCAAAATAGAGACCGATGCAGGTATTTTTTGCAGACTGTCCGTAGCAAATCCCTCAACATTCACTTTAGCACTCGAGTAAGGAATGCTTTGATCGGCTGTGATAACAATCGTGTCAAGCTTTTGAACATCGTCTTCAGCATAAGTCAGCGGGACTAAACACAGCTGCGACAGAATGATCATATTTAAAGATCGGATTAATACATTCTGTTTGAGTTGACGAGTGTTCATACGAAACCTTATGTCTGTGAAGTGGGTGATGATGCTGGGTTTAGAAAGAGCATTGAGAAGATTGCAATTCATCTTGAATGAGCCGGGTTAAGGTCTGGGTAAATTGTTGACCTTGTTCGCCAAAGAACCAGTCCACATGACCGATAATCCAGTCGTAATAAGCCGCATCTGCATGGTTGAGGTTGTGGGTAATACCCACAAAATACTCAAGCTCTGAAAAAGCGAAATCCAAATGCACGATTTTCAGTAGTTCTGGCAAAATACTAAAATCTTCTTGTGGATGTACTTCAGAAAAATAAGCATGTAGAAAGGCGGTTAAACCAGCTTCATCAATCTGAATATGTGGGCTCTGCTCTAATTCCAACCAATCAATGAAATTACGTTCAATCGTCACAGCCAGATCATAAAGTGCAGAGTTTCGGTCAGATAAACCAAAATCAATTACGGCAGTAATTTCAGCTTTGGCATCCGGCGCTGACCAAAACAGATTAGAAGCGTGTAAATCGTTATGGGTCCAAATTTTGCTTGCCTGTTGCAATACAGGCTGAATACGCTGGTGAACCTGTAAGATTCGATCTAAAAAGTAAGAATCTAAATTTTTATCGGCAAAATAACGGCTTAATTCTGAACTGTTTGCAATGCGCTGTTGAATGGCTGTAATGATATTTTCACTGTCTAAAAGCTGCTGATTGGAAACCAAATAAGATGCTGATCTGCCCTGCTGTTCGGGAAAATCCTGCATCGCCAGATGTAGTCTGGCTAGTAAAGCTCCTGCCTTGGCGGCATGTTCAGCATAGAAAAAAGGTTTCCAGGATTGCTGATCTGCATACAGATCTAAACCGGCTGCTTTTGCATAGACTTCATAGGTCCAGTCACCTAGCTCTAAAGCGGTCAGACCTTGATTTGATCTAATCAATGCTGCAACAGGAATTTCCTTGCAGGCTAAATGTTGAAGAACGGCATGCTCCTGTAAAATATCGCGGGCACGACGAAAGGAACAATGGCTGCGCTTAATCAAATACTGATGCGCGACTGCTTCATCCCTGCTCACAAAATCCTGCTCCACCTTGACCAGCGCCGCAGATGAAAATGGCCGGGGACTACACCACAAAATCTGAAAATGACCTTGTAAACAGGAATAGTGCTGCTGCAGGCTTTGTAATTCTGGATCAGAAATATGTGCCCAGTCTTTATTTTCCCAGGCATTGCCCATACCATGACCTAAATCATCGGTAACTATGGTCATCATCAATATTCCTGAGTCAGATCATCATGTGGTAATGGAAAATCATCGTTTAGGCGAACATGCAAACAGTATTTTTAAATACATTTAATATTTGGTGGTGTTTCAAAAAGTATGCTGACTATATTTTAACCATAATTTAAATCTCATAAAGCATTAAAAATATAATGAATTTAATTTACTTCTTTTCAATTTTTGTATTGACAGAATTAACTAGCATACTTTTTGAAACACCATCTAATATTTAAAGTACGTCCTAAAATTAAGTGGTACATACCAGTATTAAATTGGAGGCAAGTTTAGCCTTATAAATATAAAAATAAAATAGATCTCTCGCATAAATTAAAAAATGATCTTCTTTTGGGTTAATATTCGAACTACAGATTTCTTAGCATTCGCGCATAATCTATGGATGAAATATATCGATTCAAACAAGCTTTCTGATCCTCAGTTCAAGCGATAACATAGTTTTAAAATGCACCGTAATTCATTTTCATGACTTCACTAAGTAGCTCTTTAAATCCATGTTCATCAGCAGAAAATTCTACCAGTGATTCATTGTTCAGATCAGTAACACATGCCATGGTCGAAATGACCTGTACACTATGAGCTTTGAATTCGCCCAGGTATATTTTGTTGAATTAGGTTTTTTTTATTAAGATATTTAAGGGAAAATTCTCACGGAAAAAATGTTTTTTATCACTGAACCATATACAAGTAGCTAAATTATCCTGCAATTTTTCAACCATCATTGGATGACTACCGTAAACTAGGTAAACAATATCACCAATATAGATATTATTCATCTTTAGTCAGCCAAGTATAAGATCAAAATTCTGAAACTTCTGATAAATAAATTAATGCCATCAATTGAGGACTTTTTTTAAACTGAGAAAGCGTTTATAAAGTCCAATTAAGTCCTTGTCCCATTTCATAAATAATGAGTATTAATGCAATTACCATTAGTGAAATCACAATGGCTTCGACCTTAGTGAGCATCTTAAATTCTCCACCTTTCATCTTTTATATAATAAACAAAGTGAACAATAAATAACAATAAGGTTACAAAAAAATTACTGGATGTTACAAAGATAGGGCTGGTAAAGAATAATCTCTCAGAGGAGGTGCTAATTCTTTTCAAACTTAACCTTATGTACTGGGCGATGTCCTATATAAGACTCATGACCTACTGCGATCATATCAACACCACCTTCTTCTTCTAAACTTAATAAGAAAGTATGGACACCCTGCATGTCATTTAACTCAATATTATTGCTGATCCATTTCATCGTACCTGGTTCCATATCGTTTATGTCTTCTTGGATTTTATTATAGGGGGATTACCGCAGTTGACCATTGATATGCTCTTTTTATCATTTGCCATTAAATTATCTTCGCTATAAAAAATTTTTAAGAAAATCGGTCTGTATTTGGCCAATTAACGCTACAAAAAAACTCATCCGATAAGTATTCTTACATAAACCCAAGGTTCTATAACTTGGATCCTGAATATCTTACATACGCAGACATAGCTCATACATCGGAATTTAAACTTAGCCTCTAGACTGAAATTAAGTTTTACAAACATAGAGGAAATTCAGATGGAAAAGTATTCAAAGATTCTAATCCTGAGCTTATTTGGATTTACTGGAACAGTAGCTATTGCAGATGAATCCATCCCAATAGAAGCAACTGCCGCCGCCGAAGCGCAACAGGTTGCTTTAGATTATGGAAATGAGAAAGACAAAAAATCTGAATCATCTGAAAGCCCTTAATTAAAGTAATGCCGGTCAGTTAAGAAATTGACTGGCATTTTCTTGGGTATTTCTGTGGTGTCCCTTTCACAACTCGTGGGCAACTCCTCACTCCCCTCTCAGGCAAAACATATCTCTTAGATTTTTCCAGTAAACTTTCTAAATGTTTAGGTAAATTACCTGCGGAGTCTAAAGAGTCGAATCTTAATATATTCAGAATGCCAATAGATGCAATATGAAAGCTGATTCTCAAAGGACTGACTTTTGCACGTTGAGCCGTACCGGGTTTGTCGGAGAGTCAATATTCTGAGATGAGAAGCATTGCTTCGCAAGACGTAGCGAAGCGTAGTGTCCCGATGACAAAATTAAAATATACCCCTGAAATCAGAGAAAGAGCGGTTCA
>NZ_VOYO01000025.1:0-33051 GCF_013420255.1 Acinetobacter sp. YH01021 | reverse complement strand
ATTACTCACCCGTCCGCCGCTAGGTCAAGTAGCAAGCTACTCTTCCCCGCTCGACTTGCATGTGTTAAGCCTGCCGCCAGCGTTCAATCTGAGCCATGATCAAACTCTTCAGTTTAATACTATGTAGTGCCTTAAAGGGCACCAATCTTGGCTCATCAATTTTCTGACAAATATTTCTCAAATAAACTTCGAGTAATTTCTACCATCAATCAATGAAAATAATTTCGATCGATCAACCAGTAAAAATCCACACAAGTTGTTCTTCATAATCTCTTAATGATCTTTCCAACACCTCGTCAGTGCCAGAAGCTGGACTTCGATAAACTCAACAACTCCGCCATTCTGCTTCGTTCGTTTCCGTCTATCTCGTCGGCATGTGCTCATTATAGGGCAATTTCTTACACGTGCAAGCGCTTTTAACGCACAGGAATCACGAGTGTTTTATTTTTATGCACCAAATTGGTTCAATTCCATACAATTCATTACATAAGTACATATTTTTAAAACAGAAATATAAATTAAATATTTCTGCTTTATTCTATGCCTAGTTTTTCACGACTGGTGCTTTAATCGTCACACTGGTGATTTTTACAGGGTTCACCGGCACATTTTGATGCATTCCATAGTTTCGGGTCGGTACTTTAGCAATCTGATCGACGATATCCATACCTTTAGTGACCTTACCAAATACCGCATAGCCGGCATTTCTAGCAGAACGATCCAGGAAATCATTATCGACCAGGTTCACAAAGAATTGTGCTCGGGCAGAATCCGGCTGATTGGTACGCGCCATGGCTAAAGTACCGCGTTTATTTTGCAGACCATTCGATGATTCATTTTTAATGGGTGCTTGAGTATTGGCTTTTTCTTGCATGTTCACATCAAAGCCACCACCCTGCACCATAAAGCCTGGAATGACGCGGTGAAAAATCGTGTCCTTATAGAAGTTGCTCTTTACATAGCTTTCGAAGTTCTTTGCCGAGATTGGAGCTTTGTCATTGAAGAGTTCAATTTCAATATTTCCAGATGAAGTCTTCATCTCAATAATCGTATTTGCAGCGAAGCTTGGTAGACTGACCGCAGCAAGTGCGATGACACATAATGATTTCTTTAACATTTATTAACTCATCTACTTAGAAGTAATGGTTGTGAATGACTATATATTAATCTTTTATAACTCATAATGCAGTGACCTGCCGACTAAAGACAAGAGAATAAGAATGAAGCATGCATTATTACAGGAGCAAAATATCCACCAGTTTCCACCTTGGCATTTGCAGGGTGAGGGTTTTATTCTGAATTATTGGCTGACCCCAAGCTTTATTGAGCAAGCGAAACAGTTCCGTATTGCGCCTTCTCCGCTGGGTCGTATGGTCCAAGTCTTATTGGTGCGTTATCACACTTCGCCGATTGGCCCTTATGAAGAGTTACTGATTCTGGATCATCCTTTAATTAGTAAACGGCGCCTCAGCTCGATTCCTAAAATTTATGTGTCTACCCATGAGTCTGTGGTACACGGTCAGCATTTATGGGGCATTCCCAAAGAACATGCGCAATTTGAATGGCAGGAAAAGGATCAGGAAGTACTGTGTCAGATTCAACACCAGAACCAGCATATGACGATTCGGCTGAAGAAAACCAAATCTGCACGCCAGTTCTATATTAATAGTCATCATATTCCAGCGTCTATGTTGAAAATCCAGCAAGCCTGGAAAGGCCAGCGTTTTCAGTTTAGTCCACAGTTTCGCGGTCACCTCTCCAAACTCTCGCAAGTAGAATGGCAAGATGCCGAGAATATATTTCCAGACTTTTCCAAAGCCAAATTGCTGCAAAGCTTTTATGTCCCCAAATTCAATCTGATCTTTCCTGAAGCGCAGATCAGCAGCAAAGTATAAGAACTGATAAAAACCTATCTATAAAAAAAGGTGTTTCATGAGAAACACCTTTTTGCATTTATGCTTTCGATTTAACTATTTTTGTCCCAGAATTTGCGGAAGTTCTTGCTGATCTCAATCACATATTTTTTGGCACGGCGGGAGATCGGGGTCAGGTTGATAAAACCATGGGCCTGATCGGTATATTCATCATAATGAACAGCTACACCATTCTGACGCAACTTGTGTGCATAGATTGAACCCTCATCATGCAGGACATCATGACGTGCTGTAATCACATAACTTGGCGGCAAGTTTTGCAATTCACCATAGGTCGGTGAAATCAGCGGATCATCCAGTTCAATCTGATGGGTTTGGGCATACATTAAGGTCACCAGATCAATATCCTGCTCTGAAAGTACCAGTCCATCTTTATAGGCATAGAAAGAAGGATGGCGGCTTTTAAAGTCGACCGCCGGATAAAGCAAAAGCTGCGCTCGTGCAGCATAAGATTTGCCTGCACTGCGCTGTGCCACGACAGTAGCCAGATTTCCACCCGCACTGTCCCCTGCCACGGCAATCCGGTTTTTATAGACTTTTAGCTGCTTGCTATGCTGATGTGCCCACGCCAAGGCATCTTCACAGACTTGTACCATCTGCAAGGGGCTAAATTCTGGCGTCAGCGGATAAGCTACGCTTAGCACCTGTACTTTGGCATGTACTGCCAGCAAGCGACAGAATTCATCATGGCTGTCCAGACCGCCCACCATAAATGCACCGCCATGATAAAAAATCACCATCGGCAACTTCTTTTGTGGAGCTGGATGATAATGCCGGGCAAAGATGCTGCCACTCTGTAGAGGAAGGCGGAGCTCTTCAACAAATTTGACCGCGGTCGGTCTAGCCCGGATGGCTTTCATACGTGCATCAAACAATGTGCGCGAATGAGCCAGATCCTCACTAATAAAACTGCTATGCCCCTGTTTTATCTGGATGGCCATCAGGCATTTAACCAATGGATCTAAATCAGGATAAACATGAGGATAATCCAGAGCCTTGACCAATGCTTCCTGTGCAATGCCAGGTAAGCGGTCCAGCATACGCGCTGCCGTCCCTTGTCCCTTTTCCATCACACTTTTCAGAACCGGAGGATTCACAGTCATTATTTTTAGTCCTTATTCTCTTAATTCTTCATAGTTTCTACACGATTAGTGTTTCAGTGACCATATTCTTATATAAGTCTTAATATCAATGTACATATAGCTTCTACTCGATACGTTACCCTCATTTATAAAAGATATCATTGACCGTTTAAAGGTTATTTTTGACGTACTTTTGCGAGCTTAAGTATATTTTTTATTACAAATCGGGAGGATGCCTATGGCTAGAAAAATTATAGCTCTGTCTTTGGCGACTGCATTTTTAGCTGTAGGCTGCGTCGCATTTCCTGAAGATGGTGGCTATTATGACGGCCGCTATGATCAGCGTTATGACCGTCGCTATGAACTGGACCGGCATTATGAACAAGATCGTCGCTATGAGCGGCAACGCTGGGAATATGAACAGCAACACAAACGTATTGAACTCGATCGACGTAAACAGGAATTACAACGTCGCAATTGGGAGCAGGATCGTAAAAGAAAGTTAGAGCTTGATCGAGGTAAAAGCCAACTGGAACGGCAGCGCCATGAACAGCAACGTAAAAATATCATGACGCAACGGCAAAAACAGGCAGAAGCAGAACGCAAGCGTCGTCAGGATCTGGAGCGTAAACGTGCAACAGATCAGCGCAGTAAAAAAGTCCAGCAAAATCGTTCTAATCAACGCTGGAATGACAACCGACGCCATCAGGAACAACGTTCACGGGATCGTCGTGACTAAGACTTGAATCACCCTCTCTATTAAAAGCCCAGACTGGGCTTTTTTAATGAAAAAGGTAGCTGCCAGATAGACAAAGACCCTAAAGAAAATTTCTTTAGGGCCTTTGCAGAGGGTTATGTTAAACGAACTTCCACTTCGCTTATGCTTCTCAGCAATTCAACCAGAACATCCTGTTCTCTACACAAATTATCCTATCGAATCAACTTGCTCTCATGAAGCGGACATTCACTATCCAAGCTGTAAGTTTTATCTTACAAACCGCTAAAATAGAGACGACTGATTCCAACAAATTCAAAAAAGGTAAATTCTGGACAAAAAAAGGCTTATCTAGAGAACAGGATAAGCCACGAAAACACATTTCAAAATAAGAAGAAACTACAGCGATAGAATCTGGAATAAATATTAATCAAAAGTTCATCTATTGTGAAAGACTTTATTGCTTAGATATTAATCGTTTTTATGTCTAATAAATAAACAGGCAAAAAAAAGCTGAGTTTTGGGGATACTCAGCTTGAAAAAAGCAATTCTAAAATAGGGCAACAGCAACCCGGTTCGGCTCTCTCCTCTGAACAAGGTCGCTGTTAATAGAAGTATGATGCAATTTTTTTACCAATACTTAAAACGGATTAAAATTATTAATTTGATTCAAAAATACGATTATTCATTTTTTATGTTTATATTCAAATACTTAATTCTTATATTTAGTCGCGAATTGAATCTATTCAGTTCAAAATTCGGATTCATCGCTGCTGATGTCCGTGTATTTTATTCTCATCCTATCCTGCTGTTGTGTTCTGAATAGCTTGTTCTGCTATCCGCTGGATTCAGTATTTTGTATAAATCTTAAATTTAATCTGGGTCGACGCTTGAATTTTTACACCCTGCCCCGATTTCTTTAGGTAATCAAGAACTTCACAACCATGGCAGTTCAGCATAAACGCAGTGAACACTGAGGCCTAAGGACTGTACATGTTTAAGAACCCATTTAAACGGAGTAAATCAATGGCGACTGAGCAAAACGAGCAAGCTCAACAACTTGAGCAAGAGCAAGCGGAACAAGATACAGCGCAAACTCAAGCTGAAACCGAGCAGGCTGAAGTTTCCGTTGAGTCTTTACAAGAGCAGATTGCGCAGCTTGAAGGTGATTTAAAGTTAGAAAAAGCCCGTACCGCCAATGCAGTCTATGAAGCACAAAAAAGTGTTGAACGTATTCAGCGTGAATCTGAAAAGCATAAAGATACGGTTCTGGAAAAGTTCTCTAAAGAGCTTCTAGAAACAGTCGACAATCTGGAGCGTGCCATTGTGGCTGCAGGTGAAGAGCAAACACCATTGCGTGAAGGCGTTGAACTGACCCTTAAATCGTTATTGCATACCTTGGAGAAATTCGGGGTTGTGGCAGTAGACACCAACAACGGTTTCAATGCTGACCTGCACCAGGCAGTCGGGATTGATCCAAATGCCAAAGCCAATGAAATTGGGACTGTTTTGCAAAAGGGCTACACGCTCAACAGTCGCTTATTGCGTCCTGCTATGGTGATGGTCGGCGCTTAAGCCAAATAATTTCGGGAGTTTGTGAAATTTTTCAAAAAATTTACTTGAAAAAAATCGAACGGCTCTCATATCGGATAACAAGTGTAAATCACAAAAAAATTTTAGAGGAAACATCCAAATGGCTAAAATCATTGGTATTGACTTAGGTACTACAAACTCATGTGTTGCAGTACTTGAAGGCGACAAAGTTAAAGTAATCGAAAACGCTGAAGGCGCACGTACCACTCCATCTATTATTGCCTATAAAGATGGCGAAATTCTGGTAGGTCAATCTGCAAAGCGTCAAGCAGTAACAAATCCGAAAAACACATTGTTCGCGATCAAACGTTTGATCGGTCGTCGTTATGAAGACCAAGCGGTACAAAAAGATATCGGTTTAGTTCCTTACAAAATCATCAAAGCAGACAACGGTGATGCTTGGGTTGATGTCAACGACAAAAAATTGGCGCCACAACAGGTTTCTGCTGAAATCTTGAAAAAGATGAAGAAAACTGCTGAAGATTACCTGGGCGAAACCGTAACTGAAGCTGTTATTACTGTTCCTGCTTACTTCAACGATGCACAACGTCAAGCAACTAAAGATGCAGGTAAAATTGCAGGTTTAGAAGTTAAACGTATCATCAACGAGCCAACTGCTGCGGCACTTGCGTTCGGTATGGACAAGAAAGAAGGCGACCGTAAAATCGCGGTTTACGACTTGGGTGGTGGTACTTTCGACGTTTCAATCATTGAAATTGCTGACCTTGATGGTGACCAGCAAATCGAAGTATTGTCGACTAACGGTGATACGTTCCTAGGTGGTGAAGACTTCGATAACGCGTTAATCGAGTTCCTGGTTGAAGAGTTCAAGAAAGAACAAAACTTTAACCTGAAACAAGATCCACTGGCGTTACAGCGTTTAAAAGAAGCTGCGGAGAAAGCGAAAATCGAGCTTTCTTCTTCAAATGCAACTGAAATCAACCTTCCATACATCACTGCTGATGCGACTGGTCCTAAACACTTAGTGATCAACGTAACACGTGCAAAACTTGAAGGTCTGGTTGCTGACCTGGTTGCGCGTACCATTGAACCTTGCCGTATTGCGCTTAAAGATGCAGGTCTTTCGACTTCTGACATCTCTGACGTGATCCTGGTAGGTGGTCAGTCTCGTATGCCAATGGTTCAACAAAAGGTTCAAGAGTTCTTCGGTAAAGAGCCACGTAAAGACGTAAACCCTGATGAAGCAGTCGCAATGGGTGCTGCGATTCAAGGTGCGGTACTTTCAGGTGACAAAACTGACGTACTTCTACTTGACGTAACTCCGTTGACACTTGGTATTGAAACCATGGGCGGCGTGTTGACTGCAATCATCGAGAAAAACACCACGATTCCTGCGAAGAAATCTCAAGTGTTCTCAACCGCTGCGGACAACCAGCCTGCTGTAGACATTTCAGTTTACCAAGGTGAACGTAAAATGGCGCAGCAAAACAAATTGTTGGGTAACTTCCAGTTAGGCGACATCCCACCTGCGCCACGTGGTGTGCCACAAATTGAAGTATCTTTCGACATCAATGCTGATGGTATCTTGAAAGTATCTGCGAAAGACAAGAGCACTGGTAAAGAGCAATCGATCCAGATTAAAGCAAACTCAGGTTTGTCTGATGCTGAAATCGAAGCAATGATCAAAGATGCTGAAGCGAATGCTGAAGAAGACCGTAAATTTGAAGAGCTTGCAAAAGCACGCAACGAAGCGGATGCTTTAGTTGCTTCTTCACAAAAAGCAGTGAAAGATCTTGGTGAACAAGTAACAGCTGACGAAAAAACTGCTGTTGAAACGGCGGTTTCTGAGCTTGAAGCTGCAACTAAAGAAAATGACGTTGAAGAAATCAAAGCGAAAACTGAAGCGCTGCAAAATATCATCATGCCAATTACACAACGTGCATATGAAGCTGCTCAAGGCCAAGGTGGTGCGCAAGGTTTTGACCCGAATGCATTCCAAGGCGGCGAAGGTCAATCTCAAAAAGCGGACGACGGCGTTGTAGATGCTGAGTTCACTGAAGTGAAAGATGACAAAAAATAATTTGTCGCTTTAACTGAAAAAACCGCGCGAAAGCGCGGTTTTTTTATGTCTCGACTTAAAAGAATAAAATAAAAATTACTAAAATTTGATCGTATTTTCAGGAAAATCTGTTTAAGTTAAATCCAACATTAAAATACCCTGAACCCATGAAAATTCTAATTTTGCTGCCTTTACTGAGTTGCTTGGGCCTGACAGCGTGTAGCCTGCCCGTTTCATCTCTCCTATCTCAAAGCACTTCGACTCAATCCACCCAAGCCATTGCCCAATTATTTGATCAGGCGCAAAGCGCGGGTGTTCTAGTGATTCAGCGTGGTCAACAGATACAGGTTTATGGTAATGATTTAAGCCGTGCAGATACCGAATATGTTCCCGCCTCTACTTTTAAAATGCTCAATGCCCTGATTGGCCTGCAACATGGCAAAGCCACAACCAATGAAATTTTTAAATGGGATGGCAAGAAACGCAGTTTTGCAGCCTGGGAAAAAGACATGACTCTCGGCGAAGCCATGCAAGCTTCTGCTGTACCCGTGTATCAGGAACTGGCACGTCGCATTGGCCTTGAATTGATGCAACAGGAAGTACAACGCATCCAATTTGGTAATCAGCAGATTGGTCAACAGGTCGATAACTTCTGGTTGGTAGGCCCTTTGAAAGTTACTCCAAAACAGGAAGTCCAATTTGTTTCTGCGTTGGCCCGAGAGCAACTGGCCTTTGATCCTCAAGTCCAGCAACAAGTCAAAGCCATGTTATTTTTACAGGAGCGGAAAGCTTATCGACTATATGTCAAATCCGGTTGGGGCATGGATGTGGAACCGCAAGTCGGCTGGCTCACCGGCTGGGTTGAAACACCGCAAGCCGAGATCGTGGCATTTTCACTGAATATGCAGATGCGAAATGGTATGGATCCGGCGATCCGCCTTGAAATTTTGCAGCAGGCTTTGGCCGAATTAGGGCTTTATCCAAAAGCTGAAGGATGATGCAAATAAGCATGGGAAAGGCATTAAAATTAAGCTATATTTTTAAAAAATAGACATTTAAATAAAAAATATGCGTCTTCTGCTCTGTCTGCTCGTAGTGGGATTGATCATGTCTGCCTATCTACATATGCAGGCCCAAACCCATCCTCAACTGCGCTATAACTCGCTGGCTGATCGCTTGACGCATCCTTTCGATACACGCTTACGTTTCCGAATTGATCAGGTCGATTCAGGCTTTGGACTAAGTAAAGATCAAGTCATTCAACTGAGCAAGGAAGCGATCGAAATCTGGCATCAGGGAAGCAATCGTGATGATTTGATGGTCTATGATGAAAATGCCAGGCTGAGTATTCACCTGATCTATGATCAACGCCAGCAAGACTATGATGCCTTGAAGAAAGTCGAAAAACAGTTGCTGGCAGATGACGCCAAGTATCAACGTCAGGTCAAAAATCTGGAAGCATCCCATCAGCATCTGGAAAGTCAGCAGCAACGCCTCATTCAGCAAAAAAACCAGATCAATAGTGAATTTCAAGCCTTACAGCAACGACGCCGTCAGCCAAATTTATCTGCTTATGAACATGAGCAGATTGAATATGAGGTTTTGGCTTTACAGCGCAAATCGGAAAGTTTTCAACGGGAACTTCAGTACCTTCAGGAACAGCAAAGTTCCTTTAATATGAATGTTTCCATGCATCAACATGGTCTGCAAAACCATCAGCAGAATATCATTCAAGCCCAACAGCGTTTCCCTGCCCGCGAATTTCATAAAGGCGTGTTTATGGGTGATCAAATTCATGTCTATCAGTTTGATGCAGAAGATGATCTCCGTCTGACTCTGGCACATGAACTCGGACATGCCTTGGGGCTGTATCACCATAATGACCCGGAAGCACTGATGTATCCGGTGCTGGGTAAACAGAATCTGCAACACTTCCAGCTGCGACCTGCAGACAAGACCTTGCTTTATAACCGTTAAGTGATCAGCTTGAATTCCCTAATTAATTTAAGTGTATAAGTATTATAAAAAACACTCTATTCTGATTTCATGTTATTGTGATTGGCTACATTGTTCAGGCCATCTTTGGAGATTCGTGTGAGTTACTACCATATTTTAATTGAAGTAAATGACCACATTAGTACGATTGATGAAACCCGTGATATCGAAATCTTTGATATCGAGGACATCCAACCCTATCTTCATTCGATTTTGCTGCCTTATTTCAATGAACAACTGATTGAACTCGACGATGAAAATCTGGAATATAAAGATATTCTGCATCTGGAAATCAAACAGACTTTATTGCCGATCAATGACCTGATCGAAGAAGAACAGCGTCTGTTGCCAAGCGATACCGACATTACCATTAGCGCCTATGAAATTTTCAATAACCGCGAGTTGAGTCAGGATGTTACTACTGTAATCTTTGATCTGCTTGAAGCGGTAAAACTGGATAGCTAAACTTTCCTCCAGATATAAAAAAGTCCTCATTGAGAGGACTTTTTTTGTGCATGGATTTAGATCGAGAATGAAGATCCACAACCACAGGTCGTGGTCGCATTCGGGTTTTGTACCACGAAACGTGAACCTTCCAGACCTTCTAAATAATCTACAACTGAACCGACCAGATATTGATAACTCAATGAATCGACTAAGACTTTAACATCACCATTGGCAAATTCTGCATCATCTTCATTCTGGCTTTCCGCAAAGTTAAAGCCATAAGAGAAACCTGAACAGCCGCCACCGGTCACATAGACACGGAGCATTAAGTCTTGGTTACCTTCACTGTCACGCAACTGGCGTACTTTATTTGCGGCATTGTCGGTGAGCACAAGCGCTTGGGCATTCATGGCGGATTCCTCTGTTGAATGGAATGTCTTTAAAAAGAAAAGACCATATTTAAGTATAGCACACTCAATATATGGTCAGTCTGCACAGATTAAAAGTCAAATCAGAGTAATTTTATCAGGATTATTTGTAGTTCTCATCCTGTAAGGCACATTCAAAATTTGTCGGATTCTGTTTGCAGCGGAATTGCCACAGCAATTTCATCATGCGTTTGTCATAAACGCCGCGTTTGGTCAGGTCAATTCGGGAATCCCGCATCATTTTCTGATAACCCGGTTTATCTGCCGCAGGAATATCCATCCAGTATTTCGAAGGAATATCCGCTTTCATTTTACCCAAAATACCAAAGGCACGTGGTAACTGGCTCTTAACCCATTCACGTGATTTTTGTCCGTATCCGGCCGGGAATTTATCGGGACGGATAATAATATTACCGGTAACCTGTAATACCGGATAATTCACAATCGCACCTTTACTACCCAACCCTTTATGTAATTCTAAAGGCTTAAATGCTGCAGCTGGTGCACCGATAATATCCACCTGACCATTGTTAAACATACTGGCAAAATTGCTGATTTCGGCACTCACTGCTTGTGCACCAACCTGCTGTACCATGATTTTTTGTGCTTCGTCATGGCTTAGTACCGCAATTTTTTTACCGGCTGCTTTGGCAACAGTATTAATACTGCGGTCGTTCACTAACAGAAAAGCATCACCTACAGGAATGACACCGACTACCTCATATTTGCCTTGCAGCATATGTTTGGCAAAAGTTGGACTGGCCAGTCCCTGCATCACTTTAACCGCCAGATTCAGATCTGGAATTGCACCAATGGCATCGAGTGAACCAGTAAAATTATTAAATTGACGGCCACGCATACCGGTAACACTGATCCCATCACATTTCCCGGCTTTAAAATCTTCTGCAACCACCGCTTCATTGGTATTGACCCGCAGTTCGACATCTGCACCCCAGTTTTTGGCTGCCAACTGATAGTCTTTCATCACACTATAGACATCACCGTTTTTACCAACCAGATCAAATACGCAAATCACCTGTTTAGCTTGCGCCAGACCTGAAACAGCCAGTGTCGCCGTAGCCAATGCCAGTGCTTTCCATCCTCTATGCATCATCCTCATTTCCTTATCGCTTGTTTTTGTTATTGCACTTTTAGTCACATGTGATTGTTTTTTATATAAAACATGCGAATTTAATAGTTAATCAAGCTTAAGCTATTTTATTCGCTGCACAATGGCAGATCTGACCTGGTTCAGCCATAAAAAAAGCCTAGATCAATCTAAGCTTTTTTCTTTAAAAATCAGATTATTCGCCAGCAATTGAACATTCAAAGTTGGCCTTATCGACAGAACAGCGTGCACGTTTTAAGACCGACATCATGCTGGCATCATAGATTCCGCGTTTGGTCATATCCATCCGGCCATCACGTAACATTTTCTGATACTTGGTTTTATCTTCAGCGCTCAGATTCATTTTATATTTCGACGGAATACCCGCTTCCAGACGGCTGATCATCCCCATGCTCTTTGGCAGGTTTTTGATAAACCAGTCACGCGATTTTTGTCCAAAACCTGCGGGGAATTTTTCCGGACGAATCACAAAATCAGAGGTGACATGCAGTACCGGGAAATTAAACATTGCGCCGTTATTACCCAGACCTTTATAGATTTCTAATGGCTTGTAGGCATAAGCAGGTGCACCGACCATATCCACCTGACCATTGTTAAATTTGGCGACAAAGTTAGAAACATCGGAGATCACTGCCTGCGCACCGACGCGCTGTACCATGATTTTCTGGGCATCGTCATAGCCGAGTACGGCGAATTTCTTCCCTGCGGCTTTTTCAATCGAATTGATATTCTTGTCACGAACAAAAATAAATGCTGAACCCAACGGTGAAATACCGGCAATTTCGTATTTTTTGCCGCCCATATTACTGACCATTTTCGCTGCATTACGTTTGTCCAGAGCAAAACTGATCGCACGCTGGGCAATGGCATTACTTGGTGCACCGCCCAGTGCATCAATAGAACCGGCAAATTTATTGTATTGACGGGCACGCATGGCTGTCATAAACACACCATCACATTTACCGGCCTTGAAGTCATTGTCGGCAACCGCTTCATCCTGACGGGCAATCAGATTGATTTCTGCGCCCCAGCCTTTTGCAGCCAGTGCCCATTCTTGCGCCATCTGGAAAGACTCACCGGATTTACCCAGTAAGTCAAACACACAGATATCGACTTTTTCTGCATGCGCCGCACTTGCAAAACCAAATGCAGAGAATGCAGCCAATGATAAGAGTGTTTTTTTCATTGTAGTTATCCTTTGAAATCTTGTTATTCGCTGAGTGTCCGTACACGGGACAAATATTAAGCAAGTTTAATTAAAAAAAATAGAGCATTTACTCCATTTAAAACCGGCATTTTGGCCTATAAAGATAAATCAGCAATAGTTGCCTAAGTTATTTTTAAATATATATTTAAATATCAATATCTTAATGTTTAAAACTGCTTTCTTATAATTACATTTACCCAGATATAGTTACAAAGATATACATGATTTCAGATTTATTCGCCACCAATCGAACATTCAAAATTGGTTCTTTCTACTGTACAACGCGCGCGTTTCAATACGTTCATCATGCCCTGATCATAAATCCCCTGTTTGGTTAAATCGATCCGCCCATCACGCAGAATCTTTTGGTAGGCCACACGATCTTCACGGCTTAGATTCAGAATATATTTGCTTGGAATCTCAGCTTCCATGCGCTTGACCATGGCAAAGCTGCGCGGTAACTGTTTCACAAACCAGTTTCGGGATTGTGCGGCAAAGCTTGCCGGAAACTCTTCCTGACGAATAATCAGATCAGCAGTGACATTAATCACCGGAAAATTAATCATTGCGCCTTGACGGCCTAGTCCTTTCTGTAATTCCAGCGGTTTAAATGCATAAGCCGGTGCAGCGACAATATCCACTTCGCCCTGATTAAACTTGCGAATAAAATTGGAAATTTCCGACATGACCGGTACTGCTTCAATCCGGTCGACCATGATTTTTTGCGCATAGTCATAATGCAGCACGGCAAATTTCTTGCCTTTGACCTGTTCCAGTTTATTTAGAGTACGATCACGAACAAAAATATAGGCTGGGCCAATCTGACCAATACCCGCCACTTCGAATTTTTCTTTGCCAATCTGGGTGATCAGGCGTTTGCTATTGCGTTTATCCAGTACATAGCTGATGGCTTTCATGGCAATGTCATTATTCGGCACGCCGCCAATTGCATCAATCGATCCAGCAAATTTGTTATAAGCCCGGGCACGCATTGAGGTCATATAGAAGGCATCACATTTTCCGGCTTTGACGTCCTGATCGACCTTGGCTTCATCCTGATAAGCGCTTAGCTGAATTTCGGCACCCCAGCCTTTTGCTGCCAGCGCCCATTCCTCCAGCAGTTTGTAAGACTCACCAGATTTCCCCAGTAAATCAAAAACACAGACATTCACTCTGGCTTGAGTTGAAGTCGACACCAAAATGCCCAGTGCCGATAAAATTAAACATCCCTTTTTCATTTTTATTTGACTCTATGATATTTTTTGCTCCATCAGCCTGAACTATAAACCACTGTTCATGCATAAAATAGAGCTTTTACTCAACTTATGCGTCCACCCTAGATCAATTGACAGAGGTGAAAAGCACACTTATTTCAGCAAAAACGGTAAGATTTTTCATTTTCACAGGGCTTTCCTTTAGAATAGGCGCATCTTATTTCTTAGCTTTGATTTCTCAATGATTCAGTTAGACCAGTTATCTATACGTCGCGGTGGACGTGTTTTATTTCAAAAAGCGTCGATGCAGTTACACCCAGGATGGAAAATTGGCCTAACCGGTGTCAATGGTGCTGGAAAATCAACCCTGTTTTCAGCCTTGCTCGGCGGCATGGAATCGGACACCGGTTCGCTGACCCGACCTGCGGTATGGACCGTAGCGCATATGGCTCAGGAAATCAAAGCACTGAATATGAAAGCCATTGATTTCGTCTTGTCGGGCGATGAAGAATACTGGGATATTCAGCAGAAACTCGATCAACCGGATCAACTGGATGATGCAGAACTGGCTCATTTATATGGCCGTTTTGATGAAATTTCAGGTTATTCTGCTCCTGCCAAAGCTTCACAACTGATGGCTGGTCTGGGCTTCTTTGAACATCAATCACAGCTGGATGTTTCAAGTTTTTCCGGTGGCTGGCGTATGCGTTTGAATCTGGCACGTACCCTGATGAGCCGATCAGACTTACTGCTCCTCGATGAACCAACCAACCATCTGGACTTGGACGCAATTCTCTGGCTCGAAGACTGGCTGAAAGCCTATGAAGGTACGCTGGTACTGATTTCGCATGACCGGGACTTCCTCGATGCGATTACCGATCACATTTTACATATCGAAAATCAGGAACTGATTTTATATACCGGTAACTATTCGACTTTTGAGCGCACCCGTAGTGAGCGTTTAGCGCAGCAGCAACAGGCGTATGAAAAGCAGCTGGAAACCCGCGCGCATCTGCAAAAATATATTGACCGTTTTAAAGCGCAAGCGACCAAAGCCAAACAGGCACAGAGCCGGATCAAACAGCTGGAACGAATGCAGGAACTATCTGCAGCCCATGTCGATACGCCATTTACCTTCAGTTTCCGTGAACCGACCAAAATGAGTTCGCCGTTATTGCAACTGGAACATGCCGATATTGGTTATGGCGACAAGCTGATTGTCACCAATGTAAATTTACAGATCACGCCAAACAGCCGGATCGGTTTGCTTGGGATGAATGGTGCCGGTAAATCCACGCTGATTAAATCGCTGGTCGGTGACCTGAAACTGATTCAGGGTCTGCGGAAAGATTCAGAATTACTGAATATTGGTTATTTTGCCCAGCATCAAATGGATGCACTGGATGGTAATGCCAGCCCAATGTTACAGCTGGCACGTATCGCAGATAAAAAAATCAGTGAAGCCAGTCTACGCTCCTTCTTGGGTAGTTTCGGTTTTAGTGGCGAACGTATGGATACGCCAAGCGAAAGCTTCTCAGGCGGTGAACGTGCACGTTTGGCCCTAGCACTGATTGTTTGGCAGCGTCCGAATGTACTGATTCTGGATGAGCCGACCAACCATTTAGACCTGGATATGCGTCATGCACTGACTATGGCTTTACAAGATTTTCAGGGCGCGGTAGTTCTAGTTTCGCATGAACGTCAGCTCATCGCCAGCGTCTGTGATGAACTGCTACTGGTACATAATGGTCAATGCCGTGAGTTTGATGGTGATCTTACTGCCTATGCTGACTGGTTACGCCAAGCCCGTATTGAGATGATTAAAAATGGGCAAAAGCCAGCAGAACCGGTGAAATCCCAAGTCGAAGTCAAACCGACTATTTCCAAACTGGACAAGGAAGCACAACGTAAGGAAGCTGCTCGCCAGCGGGAACTAAGTCGTCCGATTCGCAAGAATATTGAAAAATGCGAAGCACAGATGGCCAAACTACAGCCGCGACTGATTGAAATTGAAAACCTGCTGGGTGACAGTGCTTTATACGAAGCATCACGTAAAAATGATTTGCTGAAACTGATGAATGAGCAAACCGAGCTAAAAGCCAAACTGGAAACAGCCGAAGAGCAAATGCTAGAACTGATGATGGAACTGGAAAGTCTGGAACAGACGTTCTAAAGCCCTTTTAGTAAGATTTAAGATAAGAGATGAATGACCAACGTTGTTCATCTCTTTTTTATTCACTATTTTTAATGTTTTCTCTTCCATTTTCCCCCCTGTATTTTTTCATCTACGTCTAGATGTTTCTTTAATTCTGTTCTTTTCTATTCATTCGACACATAAGGCCATGAATTACACAAACCCTATATAAGTTTATTTTTTAAACAGTTGGATGCCTTATTTCATACATTAATTTACAGCGCGCTGTTTCATCCTAAGGCTCTAATACAAGTGTTTTTTAATTTTTGGCAGCCTTGCTACGAGTCTGTTTAATGTTGAACTAGAGAGAGGAAATCCGCATGCGTGCTCTTACCTATCATGGTGCTCGGGATGTACGAGTTGAATCCGTTCCAGATCCAGTGATTCAGGAACCAGATGACGTTATTTTAAGGGTGACAGCCACCGCCATCTGTGGCTCAGATCTGCATTTATACCGGGGGAAAATTCCGGCCACTGAAGACGGTGATATTTTCGGCCATGAATTTATGGGAATTGTAGAAGAAGTCGGCCCAGAAGTAACCGAAGTCAAAAAAGGTGACCGAGTGATTATTCCCTTTGTGATTGCATGCGGTCACTGTTTTTTCTGTGAACATGAACTCATGGCTGCCTGTGAAAATACCAATACCGGTCGTGGTGCAATTCTCAACAAAAAACAGATCCCACCAGGGGCAGCTTTATTTGGCTTTAGCCATCTGTATGGTGGTATACCGGGTGGTCAGGCTGAATATGTACGGATCCCCAAAGGCAATGTCGGACCATTTAAGGTGCCGGGTTCCCTGCCTGATGAAAAAGTATTATTCATGACCGATATTCTGCCAACTGCGTGGCAAGCAGTGAATAATGCCCAAGTCGGTCGAGGTTCCAGTGTGGCGATTTATGGTGCTGGCCCGGTCGGTCTGCTGGCTGCTGCCTGCGCGCGGATGCTCGGTGCCGAGCAGATATTTATGGTCGATCACCACCCTTACCGTTTGCGTTTCGCGCATCAAACCTATGGGGTAATTCCCGTCAATTTTGATGAAGTCGATGCCGCTGAATTTATCATTCAAAATACTACGGGTTATCGTGGAGTCGATGCCGTCATTGATGCGGTCGGTTTTGAAGCCAAAGGTAGCATGCTGGAAACCGTAATGACCAACCTGAAATTAGAAGGTTCGAGTGGTTCAGCGCTAAGACAATGTATTGCAGCGGTCCGTCGCGGCGGTGTGGTGAGTGTACCTGGAGTTTATGCCGGTCCAATTCATGGCTTCCTGTTTGGTGATGCCTTTGACAAAGGTTTGACCTTTAAAATGGGACAAACCCATGTGCATAATTACTTGCCGCAGTTGCTAGAACATATTGAAAATGGAGATCTGTCTCCAGATCTGATTATTACCCATCGCATGAAACTGGAAGATGCTGCGGAAGGTTACCGTATTTTTGATAAAAAGGAAGAAGACTGTCGTAAAGTCATTCTAACACCATAAATATGATTAAAAAAAAGCGCCGTCAGGCGCTTTTTTTTAATCATCGTCATTTTATCAATCCTCTTTTTCTTGTCCCTAATCAATATCATTTCAGCGATTCCCTCCCTCTTTTCTATCGAGTAATAAAAGAAATGCCCGATTTTCAATAATGAAATCAAGAAATAACTCAAAAATGAGAAATAAAAAAGTTAAGCAAAAATCAATAAAAGTATGATTTTAAATAAAAATGAAAGTTCACTTGATTATTAAATCAATTATGTAGTTTAGCTACATCTTGAGTTTTTAGTTAACAATATGTTCCACGGTAATGATTAGAGAAACTACACTATATTTACAAGTATTTAATTTATAATAATTTTTTATTTTAAAGCCAATCCAAGGAATAGTCTGGTCATACTAGCAATATATCGCCAAATCTAGCTTTAAATTTAAAATGCTATTTTAAATTTAAAAACACTTATCCACAAGATAATCGATTTCAAATTTGAATTTAAAATAAAGAATTAATACGTGGATTAAAGCTTGCGGAAAAATACTATCTTGTTCACATAAAAATTATGGATAACTTTAGAGTTATCCACATCTCTGATCAGGCTTTCTAGATGCTTGAAGCAATATTATTCACGTATTATTTAGCGTATTAGACCAAGTTTCTTATAAGCTATTGAAAATTTAAAATTTAGTTTTAGCAGCTTTTTATTTATTTTTGAGATATTGGATCTTCTGAATAGGCGATTTATTATTTTTTAGTCGAATCCACCTAAAGTATTCGATCTGTTTTCATTACACGCATCTTTAAATACCACTTTGACTGATCCAGTTTTCACCTAGTGTCGTGAACTGCATGCAAACTTCTCATCGTATAAAGAACGTCTTTCTACCTCACTTTCCTATTCAAAAATTATTTTAGAAGTTCTGATGCAGATCATTTTTATAACGATAGATTCACTCCAGATTTCAGGTATTCTGCCGAGTTGGTAATCTCTATACATAAACCCTTTCTTAGAGTCGATTTGGCTTACTCAACTTGGCTTTTTAAAACCTAAATGAACCCGTTCCATATCTAAAAATCGGTCCAAAATTACTTTATTTTGCCTAGCTCACAGGATATGAGTAAAAAAATTGGTCTAAAAAAAGCGCCTCGAAAGGCGCTTTTTTATATCTGATTTTATCCTGAAGGGTTATGCATCAATATCTGCATTCAAGGCATTTTCTTCAATGAAAGCACGACGTGGTTCTACGTCATCGCCCATCAAGCAAGAGAACATACGATCCGCTTCAATCGCATCAGTAACTGTCACTTGCAGCATGTTACGGTTGTCTGGATCCATGGTGGTTTCCCATAACTGTTCCGCATTCATCTCGCCCAGACCTTTATAGCGCTGGATCATCATGCCACGACGTGAGTCCTGCAAGATATGTTGCCAAACCTGATGGAAATTGCTGACCTGAATCTTGCGATCGCCTTTTTGCAAATATGCACCCTCTTCAAGCAGACTAAACCAGCTCTTTGAATTCTTTAATAAACGTGCATATTCACTTGAACCTAACAGTACTGAGTCTAACAGGTAGCTATGTGGCAAGTTATGTACATAGATCGTGATACGTGGCAACCAGCTTGCAGTTTTTTGACCATCTGCCAGTTCTTTTTCAAAACGCTCCAGGGTTAATTCTGGACGTAATGTTGGCTGAATGGCTTCAATCGCTGCACGCAGATTCTCACCCCATGTTTCCACATAGGTTTTGTCTTCCAGCTGATCCAGCTTAAAACCTTCCAGTGAAAGTAGTGCATCAAGCAGACTCGCAGGATAACGCTGGGTCAAACGTGCCAAGCTCTTCTGGGAAGTCTGATAATCAGCAATCACATTCGCCAGTGCTTCACCACGAATCGCAGGCGCTTCTGCACTGACATGCAGTTCCAGCTCATCAATCGCATTCGAAATCAGGTAAGTTTCCAGTGCATCATTGTCCTTGATGTACTGTTCCTGCTTGCCTTTTTTCAGCTTGTATAGTGGTGGCTGTGCGATATAAATATGACCACGTTCCACAAGTTCCGGCATTTGACGGAAGAAGAACGTCAACAGTAAGGTACGGATATGCGAACCATCCACGTCAGCATCGGTCATGATAATGATTTTGTGATAACGCAGTTTGTCCGGATTATATTCTTCACGACCAATACCACAGCCCAATGCGGTAATCAGCGTACCGACTTCAGCAGAGGAAATCATGCGGTCAAAACGGGCACGTTCCACGTTCAGGATCTTACCTTTCAGCGGTAAAATCGCCTGCATTTTACGGTTACGACCTTGCTTTGCCGAACCACCTGCAGAATCACCCTCGACCAGGTACAGTTCAGACAAAGCTGGATCTTTTTCCTGACAATCGGCCAGTTTACCTGGAAGACCGGCAATATCCAGCGCACTCTTACGACGTGTCATTTCGCGTGCTTTACGCGCTGCATCACGCGCACGTGCTGCATCAATGATCTTGCCAGCAATCGCTTTGGCTGCTTGTGGATTTTCCAATAAATATTCAGAAAATGCCTTGTTCATGGCCTGTTCAACAGCCGTTTTCACTTCACTCGACACCAGTTTTTCTTTGGTCTGTGAAGAGAATTTTGGATCAGGTACTTTGACTGACACGATGGCAGTCAGGCCTTCACGCGCATCATCACCCGATACCGCAACTTTTTCCTTTTTCAGGATATTTTCGCTGTCCATGTAGTTGTTTAAACCACGGGTCAACGCAGCACGGAAACCGGCCAAATGCGTACCACCATCCTTTTGCGGGATGTTGTTGGTAAAGCAACGTACATTTTCCTGATAAGAATCATTCCACTGCAATGCGACTTCTACCGTAATACCGTTATCGGCCTGTGCAGCAGTGAAATGGAAAATATCATTCAGGTGAGTTTTGCCTTCGTTAATATATTTAACGAACTCAGACAGACCACCTTCATAATCAAAGACATGCTCGGCATTAATGCGTTCGTCACGCAGCACAATACGCACACCTGCGTTCAGGAACGACAGTTCACGCAAACGACGCGCCAAAATATCAACATTAAAAATGGTCTGACTAAAAGTCTCGGCACTTGGCCAGAAACGGACACGAGTACCGGTTCTATCGGTATCGCCCACTACTTTTAATGGATATTGAGAATCGCCATGACGGTATTCTTGTTCATGAATTTTACCAGCACGGTGAATGGTCAATTCGAGTTTTTCAGACAGTGCGTTGACTACGGAAACACCGACACCATGCAGACCGCCAGACACTTTATAACTGTTGTCGTCGAACTTACCACCGGCATGCAGAATGGTTAAAATCACCTCTGCTGCAGACACACCTTCTTCAGGGTGAATGTCGGTCGGAATACCACGACCATTATCAGAAACTGAAACCGATTCATCTTCATGGATCGTCACTATAATTTCATCACAGTGGCCTGCCAAGGCTTCATCAATCGAGTTGTCGACTACTTCAAACACCATGTGGTGCAGGCCTGTACCATCGTCTGTATCACCAATGTACATGCCCGGACGCTTACGGACTGCGTCTAAACCACGTAATACCTTGATGCTAGAGGAATCATAAGCCTTTTCAATGGTTTGTTCTGTTTGAGAAGCAGCTTGATCTTCTGAACTCATGGTTTCTCCCTAGTGAAAAATAGGTCTATCCAAAGATGGGTAAAACTCAAAAAATATTATTGCACAACTTGAACTGTACCGTTTTCAACACTGAATAACTGATATGAGATAGACAAATCATGTAAGTGCTTTTGTACTGATTCATGGTCTAAGGTGGTAATAAAAACTTGACTACCAAGTTGGCTCAATCGCTCAATTAAACGTTGTTGTGCGGTTAAATCTAATTCTGCTGTCACATCATCTAATAATACCACAGTTTCCTTATTACAAGAATGGAGCATTGCGATTTGCGACAGTTTTAGTGCGATCATCAGCAGCTTTTTCTGACCCCGCGACAGGATCACGTCGGCATCCCCCATCGGGGTCTTTAAACGCAAATCCGCGCGATGTGGACCATATTCGGTATAGCGTCGCTCACAGTCTTTTTCATGCTGGTTGGTCAGATCATTCAGCAGGCCAGTTTCACTGTGAAAGCCCGGACTGTATTCCAGACTGACTTGCAAATCAGGTAATAACTGTTTCAGGTCATCTTCAAAAAAGGGCTTCCATTGTTCCACGATCCCGACACGTTGCGAATGTAAAATTTCACCATATTCACTGAGCATCTGGTTCCACGGTTCCAGATCTGACAGACTGAGAAAGCGTTTGCTTTTGAGCAAACTATTTCGCTGTTTCAGCGCACGAGAATAATATTGCCAGGCATGATAAAACTCTGGTTCCACGTGGAACATTAACCAGTCAAGGAGTTGGCGTCGTGGTTTAGCACCATGATCGATAATATCGGTGCTTTGCGGATCAATCAGCTGCAAGGGCAACAGTTTGGCCAGCTGTCCCTGGGTTGCGACCAGATCACCATTGACCTTGATCAGTTGCTCCCCGCTGGCCATTTTTTGCATGCCAATTTTTTCAGTCGCAGACTGTGCAAATACAATCGCATCCTGCGCGCCATGCTGGATATAATTTTTAGGGATATGGGTACGGAAAGAACGACCAGCAGCCAGTAAATGAATCGCCTCTAAAATCGAGGTTTTACCTGAACCATTCTGGCCATAAAAAACATTAAACGGCTGCAATCCTTGGAGAGCAACCGTCTTTAAATTCCGCACACGCTCAATATGTAAACGCGTAATATGCATGTCTTATATGAGTATCAAGAGCCGCGACTTAAACACGCATCGGCATGACGACATAAGTCTGATCCGTATGCGCCGGGTCCTGTACCAAGACCGACTGGTTGGCTTCAGTCATGGTCATTGACACATCATCGCCATCCAGCACACCGAGGACTTCAATCAGATACTGCGCATTAAATGACATTTCTAGCGGTGAATCAGCATATTGAATCGCCAGATCTTCAATCGCTTCATCCTGCTCCGGGTTATTCGCGCGAAGTTGCAAGGAATCGGCATTAAAGTTTAGAAACACACCGCGAAGTTTTTCATTACTTAAAATCGCCACACGTTGCAAAGACTGCTTGAACACGTCATGTGCGATCATCACCACTTTGTCGCCACCACGTGGAATCACACGGCGATAATCCGGAAATTTACCATCAATCAATTTAGTGGTGAAACGCACGGTAATGTTCGCCTGTTCCTTGTCACGGCTTGGCATCTTGATGGTCACATTGAGCAGTTCACGACCAATCAATAGAGATAATTGCTCATCTTCAACGCTGAGCAGGCGCTGTAATTCTGCAACGGCCTTACGTGGCACAATCGCCTGAATCGGTTGTGCTGCAGTGGATTGTGCCGCTGTTTCACACAGTGCCAGACGGTGGCCATCGGTGGTCACAGCACGTAGCTGATTGGCATCAATTTCCAGCAAGGTACCGGTCAGGTAAAAACGTACATCCTGAACCGCCATGGCAAAAGCAGTTTTTTCGAACAGGCGTTTTAGCTCACGCTGTGTCACCGTTACTTGCGTGCCTTGGGTGTTTTCAGTGTTCAGCAATGGATAATCATCAGCAGGCAATATCCCCAGTACAAAACGGCTGTTGCCTGATTTAAGGATGCAGCGCTGATCTTCAGTGATATGCAAATCCACCAATGCTGCTGAAGGAAGTGACTTACAGATATCAATCAGCTTACGTGCAGGAACTGTGGTCTCGCCTTCCTGCAAACATGCACCTTCAGCCAGTGCTGTACTCGCCACCAGTTCGACTTCGAGGTCGGAGCCGGTCACGGTCAATGCTTGTGCAGTCACCTGAATTTTCAGGTTAGACAGGATATTCAAGGTATGGCGACGTTCAACCGCTCCTACGACATGTGAGAGAACATTCAGTAAGCTTTCTTTCGCGATTTTTAAACGCACGGTGCATTCCTCTAAAGCTGAAGATTAATATAGAAAAAGTGATTTTTTTGACGGTTTACTATGCGGCAAAAGCAGCCGCATAGCAAGAATAGAATTTGAGCGATTTAGGTCAACTTTGCAACAGACGTTGCAGGTTTTTATAGTCTTCGTTAAAGATCGGATCTTCTTCACGCAGGCTCTGTACTTTCTCGCAGGCGTGCATCACGGTACTGTGATCACGACCGCCAAAAGCCATGCCAATTTCCGGAAAACTGTCGCCGGTGAGTTCACGGGCCAGCCCCATCGCCAGCTGACGTGGGCGGGCATAAATCCGGGTGCGTTTTGGACCAACCAGTTCTTTCAGTGGAATACGGAAATACTCACTCACCACACGCTGAATGTTTTCGGTACTAATGGTACGGGCACGAATCGCCAGCACATCTTTTAAAGATTCACGCACTACATCCAGATCAATTGGTGTGCCTTTAAAACGTGAAATCGCTACCACTTTGTTCAGCGCACCTTCAAGCTCACGTACGTTAGCCACCACCTGCTGGGCAATAAACAGCGCACAGTTACGTGGTAAATCGACTTGGTTGCTTTCGGCTTTTTTCAGCAGAATTTCAATTCGGGTTTCAATATCGGGTGGTTCAACTCCGACCGACAAGCCCCAAGAAAAACGTGAAACCAGACGTGGATCCAGTTCGGTTAGTTCTTTAGGATAACGATCCGAAGTCAGAATAATCTGTTTGGACTCATCCAGCAGTGCATTAAAGGTGTAGAAAAACTCGACCAAGCTGGCTTCTTTACCGGCCAACAAGTGAATATCATCAACCAGTAATAAATCCAGAGAACGGCAATTTTTCTTAAACTCTTCGACTTTGCCCTGCTGTAACGAGCTGACAAAGTCCTGTACAAAACTTTCTGCGGTCATGTACATGACACGTGCATTTGGCTTGGCCTGCAACAATGCATTACCGACCGCCTGCATCAAGTGAGTTTTACCCAGACCGGTCGGACCATATAAAAATAAGGGGTTGTGCTGTGAAGCACCCAGCTGGGTCAGTACCTTGCGACAGGTTTCTGCCGCCATCTGGTTAGATCGGCCTTCCACAAACAGCGAGAAGGTAAACAATGGATTCAACTGACGTCTACGGCTATTTTTGCCGCTGTCTTCTTTTTCTTTCTTCGGTTTCGGCACCGGCATCGGTATCGAAGTCAATGCTGCAGTCGTAGTCGCCGGTTGTTCACTGGCAGATAAAATTGCCCCTGGACGTGAATCCACTAAAATTTCGACCTTGCGTACCCGTCCTTCAGACAATTGCTCTGCCAGAATCGTGATCAGTTCCAGATGATGTTCTTGAATGTAACGCGTCCAGTAAGGATTAGGTGCATACAAACGCAAGCTGTCTTCCAGCTCTTCTGCAACCAATGGGCGAATCCACATTGTAAAGACATTTCCAGAGAGCTCTTGTCGCAGGCGATTTAAGCAGTCCGTCCAAAGCATGTGAATCCCCTATTCATTCCATTGTTCATTCAAAAAAGATGACCGCGACCAAAAGCGGGTCGCCATTCTAACCAAGTTATCCACATCTGTCATGGCAATTTCCACAAAAACTGTGCAAAAAGAAATCACCATGCATAAAATTAAATTTAAAACCCAGTGTGGATAAGTTTATCCGCAAGCTGTGGATAAAATATATCATAAAGTTATCCACAAAGTATAAAATTAATAGAAACAGTTTTATCCACAATATAAGCTCATGTTTAAATAAATAAAAAGTGGCTTATCCATAGAAAAAGCGCTCCCTAATAGTAATAAATTTAAATTTATAAATTTGAATTTATTTATAAGATCACTGGTTTTTGTGGATAACTCAAAAAACTTCAAATTTAAATTCAAAACCGTAAGTTAAATTTAAACTCTGGATAACATGTGGATAACTTTGTTGATAGAGTTGTTCATAACTTATATATCTTTATATAACAATAACTTAATTTGTGATTAACTTAAGTTGAACTATTTTTTATTCAGTTCTCTGAACAACTAGGGTCTTTATATTTTTTGATCTTATTTGAAAAGAAAACCGCTTTTGCATTGACAGCTCAAGCAATGAGCACTAAAATCGCGGACCTTCATAGAAAGATCATTTTTTGGAGTTTCAATATGAAACGTACATTCCAACCGTCTGAATTAAAGCGTAAGCGTGTTCATGGTTTCCGTGCTCGTATGGCTACTAAAGCTGGTCGTCAAGTATTAGCTCGCCGTCGTGCAAAAGGTCGTCATAGCTTAACTGTTTAATCAGTTACGCTAAGACGATTTTGGGTGTTATGACAAAACTTTATAGTTTTGGCACAGAGTTGCGATTACGCTGTGCTGCCGATTATAAAGGTGTCTTTGATGGTGCGCTTTTTAAAGTGCATCAACCCCATTTCTTATTTCTTGCAAAACATTCCGAACTGCCAAATAGCCGTTTGGGTTTAGTTGTTGCCAAGAAGAAAGTGCGACGTGCACACGAAAGAAATCGAGTAAAACGACTTGCTCGCGAAAGTTTTCGCCTGCATCAACAGCAATTAGATGACCTAGACATTGTAATCATGCCGAAAATGGGTGTTGAAGCAGTGCCTAATGCAGAATTGCACCAGCAATTACAATTTGCCTGGCAGAAACTTAACCGTCTCGCCAAAAAGCATTCAAAAATAGCCCCCTCCCCACAAAAGTAGAGTTGGCCAATGGTACGTTTACTGCATTGGTTGATCCGTTTCTATCAGATTGCGATTAGTCCTCTTCTTGGACCGCGCTGTCGTTATATTCCAACTTGTTCTCAATATTCCTTTGAAGCAGTCCAGATGCATGGCGCTGGGCGTGGAGTGTGGCTGGCTACTAAACGTATTTGCCGTTGTCATCCGTGGGGGGGCTCGGGATATGATCCTGTTCCCTCAAAAGCGATTCGTTTTATTTCATTTCAGCAAATAGATTCTCAAACGCTTCACGTTGCTGTACCCTTTCGTGATCGTTTATTGAACCAAAATCACTCTCACCACTTGGGGTAATACATATGCAACAATGGGCCAGGATTGCAATTCTCGGAGCCATGTTTGTTGTCGCATATTTGCTCATTTTGGCGTGGCAAAAAGATTATGGAAATGCTGAAACAAAACCGCAGCAGGAAACTGCTGTTGTTTCGCATGACGTATCTGCAGATTTGCCAAATGGTCAGACGGCTACAGTTGCCTCTGATCTGCCACAAGCAAATGTGCCAGCACAGCAAGCCACGGATGCCACAGCACCTGTAAGTCAGCAGCTTATTTCAGTACAAACTGACCTTTATCATCTTTGGATCAATCCGAAGGGTGGTGATATTGTTCGTATTGAATTACTCAATCATGACAAGAACAAAGACAGCGATGAACCTTTCGTCATGCTGGAAAGCGATGCGAAACGTACTTATGTCGCCCAGTCTGGCCTGATCGGTCTGAATGGACCGGACAGCAGCCGTAACGGCCGTCCAATGTATGAGCTGGAAAAAACTGCTTATACCCTGGCAGATGCGAAAACAGTCAAATCCAAAGATGGTGAAAACCTGAAAGTATTGTCTGTACCGCTAGTGTTTAAAACCGCTGACGGGATTGAGATCATTAAGACCTTCAATTTCACTGAAGGTGAATATCCGGTCGTGGTAAATCACAAAGTGGTTAACCGCAGTGGCCAGACCTGGCAAGGTCAGATGTTCGGTCAGATCAAACGCGATAACTCGGAAGATCCAGGCAAGTCCGATCAAGGGATCTTCACGCTGGGAACATTCCTCGGCGGTGCATGGGGTACCCCGGACGAGCAGTACAACAAGCTTAAATTCGACAACTTTGTTGAAGAAAAAGTCAGTACTGAAGCGACAGGTGGTTGGGTGGCAATGGTACAGCACTACTTTGTCAGTGCATGGGTTCCAGGTCAGCTGAAGTTGACTCAAGGCAATGGCGAAGCTTATAGCGCCAAGCTTGAATCACGTAAATCAACCGATAACATGAACATCATTGGTTTTACCTCACCGACCTTCAATGTGCCTGCAGGTACAGTGGCTGAAATTGATGCGACTTTCTATTCAGGTCCAAAAATCCAGTCAGAACTGAAAGATTTGGCTGCGGGTTTAAACCAGACCGTTGATTATGGCTGGTTATGGCCAATTGCGAAATTACTGTTTGTCGGTCTTGAGTTCTTCCATGGTCTGGTGGGTAACTGGGGCTGGGCAATTATTCTGTTGACCATCCTGGTGAAACTGATCCTGTGGCCATTGTCGTCGAAGAGCTATCGCTCTATGGCGAAAATGCGGGTGATTGCGCCAGAAATGCAACGCATGAAAGAAGAGTTCGGTGAAGATCGCATGCGCTTCTCTCAAGAAATGATGGCATTGTACAAACGTGAACAGGTCAATCCGCTTGCCGGCTGTTTACCACTGTTATTACAAATGCCGATTTTCCTGGCCTTGTACTGGGTATTGATGGAATCTGTGGAACTGCGTCATGCGCCATGGATGCTGTGGATTCAGGATTTGTCTTCAATGGATCCTTGGTTCATTCTGCCGTTGTTGATGGGCTTGACGATGTATATCCAACAGTCGTTAAATCCACAACCGACGGATCCAATGCAGGCAAAAGTCTTCAAGTTTATGCCGATTATCTTTACCGTATTCTTGTTGTTCTTCCCGGCAGGCTTGGTTCTGTACTGGATCGTCAACAACTTGATCACGATTCTGCAACAAACTTTGATTAACAAGTCTGTTGCCAAAGATCGCGCGAAACGTGATGAGGTTACTCCAGTCAACTAAGTTGTACGGATAGGCTGAATAAATCCGCTTAAGATGGTAATCTTAGGCGGATTTTTTTTGGCTGTACTTTTGAGTCTTTGCAGGTGAATTTTATGCTCAACCGAACCACAACTATTGCTGCGATTGCAACTCCACCAGGACGTGGCGGCGTTGGGGTGATTCGCCTGTCAGGCCCGAAATCCTATGAAATTGCCCAGCAACTGACAC
The DNA here is from genome assembly GCF_013420255.1 of Acinetobacter sp. YH01021. Lineage (GTDB taxonomy): Bacteria > Pseudomonadota > Gammaproteobacteria > Pseudomonadales > Moraxellaceae > Acinetobacter. The sequence continues at coordinate 4,634 of NZ_VOYO01000025.1, read as the reverse complement.
AAAAAGAGCTGCCTAAAGCCCGTTTTGCCGGTTTCCGCCAGTTCTATGATGCGGCCGGCGAAGTCATGGATGAAGGACTGGCGATTTGCTTCCCGAATCCAAACTCTTTTACCGGTGAAGATGTGGTCGAGCTGCAAGGTCATGGCGGGCCGGTGATTCAAAATGCTCTGCTTGGTCGTTTACTGGAGCTGGGCGCCACTGCAGCCAAGGCCGGTGAATTCTCGATGCGTGCTTTTGAGAATGGCAAGCTGGATCTGGTGCAGGCCGAGGCGATTGCCGACCTGATTGATGCAACTTCGCAAGCGGCTGCACGTTCTGCAGTGCGTTCTTTACAAGGGGCTTTCTCGACCAAAGTCAATGCAGTCCTTGAGCAGCTGATTCACCTGCGTCTGCATGTGGAAGCGGCAATTGATTTTCCGGAAGAAGAAATTGATTTTCTCGCAGATGGCAAGATTTTAAATCTGCTGGATGGCGTATCCAGTGCCGTCACTCAAGTCCAGCAATCTGCACGTCAAGGTCAGTTGTTACGTGAAGGTTTACAGGTGGTGATTGCGGGTAAACCGAATGCCGGTAAATCCTCCTTACTGAATGCATTGGCTGGAATTGAACGCGCGATTGTGACCGATATTGCCGGTACCACCCGTGATGTCTTGCATGAAAAAATCACCTTAAATGGTCTGCCGATTACCCTCACCGATACCGCAGGCTTGCGTGAAACTGGCGATATCGTGGAAAAAGAAGGGATCCGCCGCGCGATTAAAGAAATTGAACAGGCCGATTTATTGCTCTTGGTCTATGACTTAAGCCAGGGCGAAGATCCGCTGCAACTCGCCCAAGAATATTTTGCTGAACATATTGAACCGAAACGTTTAATGCTGATTGGCAATAAATGCGATCTGACCGGTGCTGAAGCTGTGATTGGCGATTTAAATGGTTTCAGGCATATTGCAGTCTCTGCCAAGCAGGAAACCGGTGTTCAAGCACTCATAGAGGCGATTACAGCGCATGCAGGCTTCCAGCCTGAGGAAGACACCTTTATTGCCCGTACCCGTCATTTAGATGCAATGAAGCGCACGCAGATCTATCTGGCTGAGGCGCGTGAGCAACTGGTGGTGTATAACGCCGGTGAACTGGTGGCAGAGTCCTTGCGTCTGGCGCAAAATGCTTTGGGCGAAATCACGGGTGATTTCAGTGCAGATGACCTGCTGGGCAAGATATTCGGATCGTTCTGTATTGGTAAATAATTATTTAATAAAACATCAAAAAAGCCCTCAACTGAGGGCTTTTTTTAGGCTGGTAGGCGGGATTTTTGATAAGCCCACCACAGCGCAAAACACAATAGACTGATCGCGATACAAAAGCTGATTACGGCGAAATCCAGCCCCCAGTGATCGGCCAGATAACCCACGGCAATGATGGGGACAATAGTGCCCAGATAGGCAATAAATAGATAGGTCGACATGACTGCTGCACGGTTGTCTAAGCTGGTCATTTGATGAATCAGGGCAAAAGCACCCATCAGGGCAAAACCATGGCCAATTCCAAAGAAAATATCACTGATAAAAAATAGCAGGCTGATTTTCGAATACATACATAGCGCCAAAATCATCAGGCTCAAGCACATCATCATCAGACCGATATTCAGACATTTAGAGGCTGCGACGGCTTTAGCCATAAATTGCACGATCACTGAAACCACTAAGATATTGGTAATGGCCAGTCCGCTGACCAGAGGACCATGCCAAGGTAAAATATTGCGGACAAAGGATGGTGACAGGGAAGCAAACAGGCTAAAGGCGGCAAAGGCACTAAAAGCTGTCACTGCAATAATCATAAACACCCGATGAAACTGCGCTTCAGGTCGTTGCAGTTTAGGCGCCATGCTAAAGGGCTGCGCCTCAAACTTGGGTGCTTTGATCCAGAACAGGCCAATCAAACACAGCACGGCGCCCAAAATCACCGGTAAATATGGCATTATCAAGGGGGCAGCGGAAAACTGCGCAATCACACCACCGACCAAGGGTCCCAAACCAAAACCCATTGCGGTGATGATTGAAATCAGTTGTGGTGCAGTGTGTTTATGGCTTTCTGGGATGGTATGCATTAAACCCATCATGGCAGAAGTGGTCATCAGGCCCGAGGCAATCCCAATAATAAAGCGGCCAATCGAGAGGATCAGTGCATTCTGGGCAAAAACGGAAATGATGAGACCTAACGTGATCAGTGCCAGACCAATTTGCAGGGTCCGTAAAAATCCGATGCTGTTACTGGTCCTGCCCAAAAACAACAGGGTCGAGAGACAGCCAAACATATAGGCGACAAAAATGTAGGTGATCTGGCTGGGCAGCAAATGCCAGAGCTGTTGATAAATCGGATAAAGCGGACTGGCCAAAGCGGTGCCAATCGTTCCCATCATTAAAGCCAGGCTGACCATCAAGAACGGTCGCCAGCTGGTCGTTATTGTCATGAAAATGCCGTTATAGTGTTGATCCTTGGCCAATCCATGTCAGGGCGTAGCGAGGAAAATAGAAAGTATCTGCAGTTTAGAATGGATACAGAAAATCGGTCAAGGTTGAATTAGTAAGAAGCTTATTGTTTAAGATATTTTTATTATATAAAACAATTATTTATTATGATTATTGGTGTTTTTTTTAGATATCTTGGAGTTCAATATAATTCTATGCATTATGTTCCACGTGAAACATTATGAGCTTATTTAACTGAGTGTAAACAGTAACATAAATGTTTGAGAAATTTAAAAGCAGAGCGATTAGAATCGAAGCATATTCTTATCCAATTCATGTAGAACATTCATGTTAAAAAAAACACTGATCATTAGTTTAAGTACATTTATTTCAAGCTTCGCATTTGCCAATATTGATACGGTACAAGCTAACTTGGCAAAAAACAGTCCCAATTTAAAAATTGAAAATATTCAAACCACGGAGATGAAAGGCATCTATAGCGGTTCCATGCAGGGCCAAGTGGTTTATCTAAATGAAGATGCCAAACATCTGATTGCCGGCCCGATGCTGCGGATTCAGGATCAACATAATCTGACCCGCGATTTAATGCTAAAACAAAATAGTATCGACTGGAAAAAATTACCGCTTCAGGATGCTGTGAAAAGTGTAAGAGGTACGGGTAAGCGTCAGATTGCGATCTTTTCTGACCCAAATTGCCCGTATTGTAAAAAGCTTGAGCTAGAGCTGAAAAAACTGAATGACTTGACCATTTATACCTTTATTCTTCCTTTAAAACCCCAGTCGGTTGCTCCTTCAAAACAGGTGTATTGCGAGTCTAATCCAGCTCAGGCATGGGAAGATCTTATTGCTCAAGGGATTCAACCTAAATCGAAAAAAAGTTGTGCCAATCCGATTGAGCGGAATAAAAAACTGGCTCAGTCTATGGGTGTGAATGGGACACCTGCGATTATTTTTTCCAATGGCTTTAAGGTAATGGGCGCCTATCCGGCAGAGCAGATTGAGCAGATTTTTAAAGAATTCAATTTATAAAAATTAAATAAAGATATCAGTCGTTCAATATAAAAAAGCACCTCATTGGGTAATGCCAGTCAGTTAAGCAAAAAAAGTTAAAATGCTGTAAAAAGAGCGTATGTAAATACGCTCTTTTTTTATGAATTTATCTCAGAATCTAGATTTAACATTAAAACAAACCCTACCTTCACTTTCACAATTCAGTGAATTGATTGATTTAAACTGGATTGAAGATTGCTTAGACCAAACAGGTAAAGCATCAATTCGAAAAAGAAAACTGCCTGCTGAACATGTTGTTTGGCTGGTAATAGGACTTGCTCTATTTCGAAATCAACCGATTTGGTATGTGGTTCAACAATTGCAACTTGTTTTCGGTACGGCAGAATACTGTGTACCGAGTGCATCAGTACAAGCAAGACAACGCTTAGGCTTAGAACCCATGAGTGCTTTATTTTCGACATTAAGTCAGGCATGGTTTAAAGACTCACAACAACAATATAGCAACTTTCACGGTCTATGCGTTTGTGCTGTAGATGGTGTGGTTTGGTCTATGCCTCATACAGAAGAAAACTTTAAGCACTTTGGTTCATCCAAAGGCAAAACAGCAGCTGCACCTTACCCACAAGTTAGAGTGACTTGCCTGGTGAATACCAATACCCATGAAATGATTGATGCCCAAATGGGCAGTATGGATCAAGGTGAATTAACCTTAGCCAGTCAATTAAAAGCACCAGTTCGCAGTATTACCCTATTTGATCGTGCTTACTTCTCTGCTGATTTTTTAGTGAGCTGGCAATCTCAGGCAGAAGAGAGTCATTGGTTGATGCGAGCAAAGGACAACCTGCGTTATGAAGTGATTCATCATAATGCGGCCCATGACTTTCAGATCAAAATGCCTGTTTCAGCAAGAGCAAAAAAGATAAATCCGTCATTGGGTGACTATTGGGAAGCACGTTTAATTGAAGTTGAATATGCAGGAAAAATAAGACGTTACATTACATCATTAACAGATTCTAAAGTTTATCCATTCAAAGACCTTGCAATGCTTTATATCCAGCGTTGGGAAATAGAAATGTGTTATCGGGAAATTAAAAGTGATTTACAGGATGCAAGGATTTTAAGAAGCAAACAACCTGA
>NZ_VOYO01000024.1:0-33862 GCF_013420255.1 Acinetobacter sp. YH01021 | reverse complement strand
TTTCAACTTTTGCCAGTGTTGATCTGTCAGCATGGTACGAGGCATAGCGAATAGTAAAATTGGGTTTGGCGATTTGATTTTACTACTTCGCTATTTTTTTAAGCTAAAAGTGTCAACACACCCTAATAAAGTTCACCAGATTTACGTCTTGCAATAAAGTCTTTCGATTCCTTGGCAATCACTCCGGATAAAAGCAATAGTGCAATTAAGTTTGGAACCGCCATGAGCCCATTAAAGGTATCGGCGAAGAGCCAAACCAGATCAAGGGTCGCCACACAGCCAATAAATACCGAAGCGATATAAATAATGCGATAGGGCAGCACAAACTTCTCACCGAGCAAATAAGTGGCACATTTCTCGCCATAGTAGCTCCAACCCAAGATGGTGGAATAAGCAAAGAAAATAATCCCGAGGGTCACAATCCAGCCGCCGATCCCAGGCAACAGTTTGTCAAACGCGCTGATGGTCAATACTGCGCCGGTCTGGTCACCGAATGAGTTGCCGGCCATGATATAACCCATCACCAGTACAATACCGGTAATCGAACAGACGATAATCGTATCAATAAACGTACCAGTCATAGAGACCAGACCTTGACGGGCTGGATGATCGGTTTTTGCCGCTGCGGCAGCAATTGGTGCAGAACCCATGCCGGCTTCGTTGGAGAATACACCACGTGCCACACCATAACGAATCGCCGCACCAATCGCACCGCCCACTGCAGCTTCACCGGTAAAGGCATAGGTAAAGATCATTTTTAGTGCCGGCACGACCAGTTCCAGATTATTAAAAATAATAATCAGACCGCCAGCCACATAACCCACCGCCATAATCGGCACGATCACAGAAGAAGCTTTGGAAATCGATTTAATCCCGCCCAAAATCACCAGTGCTGAAAAAGCTGTAATAATGATCCCCGTCATCCAGGTTTCGATGCCCAGGCTGTTTTGAACCGCCAGCGCAACGGTATTGGACTGTACTGAACTGCCGATCCCAAAAGAAGCCAGTGTCCCGAACAAGGCAAAAATCAGCGCCAGCCATTTCCATTTCAGACCACGCTCGATGTAGTACATCGGACCACCGGACATTTCACCTTTCTCATTTTTCACTCGGTATTTGACTGCCAGAACACCTTCGCCATATTTGGTCGCCATACCAAACAGGGCGGTCATCCACATCCAGAACACGGCGCCTGGACCACCGAGAACACAGGCAGTGGCTACGCCGGCAATATTACCGGTACCAATCGTGGCAGAGAGTGCGGTCATCAATGAGGCGAATTGGGAAATGTCCCCTGAATGGTCAGGATGCTTGCCAAAGACCTGTTTAAAAGCTAGGGGCAACATGCGGAACTGCCAGAACAATAAACGAAAGGTAAGGAAGATCCCGGTACCGACAATCAGTACCAACATATAAGGGCCCCAGACCCAGCCGCTTAAAGTTTCCATTAAACTTTGTAAATTTTGCATAAAATTCTTCTTATTGATCCATGTCTGTGTAGTTCGAGGTATTGATTAAAAAGCAATTGCTATGCCAGATGCATTCATCCTGAATGCATAAATTGGCTGAATAGTGTTCTATTTTTTACACAGTTTTAAAAATTTGACAAGAAATTACTGGAATATCGCAGGTCAAAAATAAAGCAAAAATGTAACTGTAGAGCGATATAAGAAAAATAAATTAACTTCTTCAATTAATCAGGAAATACAAATGATGCAAATTTTATTTTTGTATTCAGCATTTTTTACGTTAATTTGTCGCGAGTAAAACTCAAAGTTGTAATTAATAATGTCAGAAAAATATAACAATTCGTCGACAGAGCACGGTGAATTAAAGCGGAGTTTGTCCAATCGGCACCTACAGTTAATTGCCATTGGGGGCGCCATTGGAACCGGCCTGTTTATGGGTTCGGGTAAAACCATCAGTCTCGCAGGTCCTTCGATTCTGGTGATCTATATGATCATCGGTTTTATGGTCTTTCTGGTGATGCGTGCATTGGGTGAGCTGTTACTCTCCAATTTACAATATAAATCATTTATTGATTTTGCCACGGATCTGATCGGGCCTTGGGCCGGATACTTTGTTGGCTGGACCTACTGGTTGTGCTGGATTACCATCGGGATCGCGGATCTGTCAGCCATTATTTACTATCTGCAATTCTTCAATAATGGCTTGCCCTTTAGCCCTGAAGAAGGCGTCATGATCAGTGTTGCCGCGATTGTGTTTATCATGGGCTTGAATCTGGTCACGGTAAAACTGTTTGGTGAAATGGAATTCTGGTTTGCCCTGGTCAAAATTATCGCCATTGTGGTGCTGATTGCCGTTGGTCTGTGGATGGTATTTACCGGCTTTACCAATGATGTCGGTACGGTCGCATCCTTTAGTCATATCTGGGAGCATGGCGGTTTGTTCCCGACGGGTGCCATGGGCTTCCTGGCCGGTTTCCAGATTGCAATCTTTGCCTTTGTCGGGGTAGAGCTGGTGGGTACTACCGCGGCTGAAACCAAAGATCCGGAAAAGAACCTGCCAAAAGCGGTGAACTCTATTCCGATCCGTATCATTATTTTCTATGTATTGGCACTGCTAATTGTGATGTCAGTAACTCCATGGAACCAGATTGACCCGAATGTCTCGCCTTTTGTAAACCTGTTCAGTCAGGCTGGCATTGCAGCGGCTGCGATTATCATGAACCTGGTGGTATTGTCCTCGGTGATGTCATCGATGAACAGTGGCGTATTTTCGACCAGCCGTATGCTGTTTGGCCTGTCGCGTGAAGAGCAGGCACCGGTTGCCTTTGGTCGCTTGAACCGTCGCGCAGTGCCTGCAAATGCCCTGTATTTTTCTGCCGTGTGTTTGTTGCTGGGTGCAGCACTGCAGTATTTTGTTCCGGATACCGTTCGGGCCTTTACCTTGGCAACGACTTTATCCACGATTCTGTTTATTTGTGTCTGGATCATCATTATCTGGAGCTATATCGTGTATTACAAAACACGTCCAGAACTACATGCAAAGTCAACTTTTAAGTTGCCAGGTGGTTTAGTGACTTGTTGGGTCGTGATTATTTTCTTCCTAAGCATGATCGTGGTCTTGGCGCTGGAAGAGGATACCCGCCAGGCACTGATGATCAGTCCAATCTGGTTTATCCTGTTAATCATTGGCTATTTTGGTTTCTATAAACAGAAACATAAATAAACCTTATCAATAAAAACGTCAGCGATCTGCTGGCGTTTTTTTTTGTCTAAAGATACTCTCTAGCGTTTAACGCTTGGGTCATGCCGAATGATCGCGTTATACTTCATCGAAACTATTACATTAGGTGGTCAGATGCGCCAAGTCATTTGCTACATCAGTATCTTAGCGACAGGTCTTGTTCTTTCAGGTTGTGGACAGTCAGGGGCTTTGCACTTGCCGAATGATCCGAATTACGACAAGCGTGCCAAGTATCTGTTATACAAAAATACTGAAACTGAGCCTAAAGCGTCCGATGAAGAACGCGAGGCACCTGTGCAACAACAATTTGCTGCACCTACCGATTCAGACGTTAAAACCACACCATAACGCTTTCACAGAAAGGATACCTTCATGAGTTTCACCCGCATTAATGGGGTATTGCACGCTGAGCAATGTTCATTACAACAGCTCGCGGAGCAATTCGGCACACCACTCTATGTTTATTCTAAAGCCACTTTGGAAAAGCATTTTTTAGATATGGATCGTGCTTTTGATTTTATCGACCATCAAATCTGTTTTGCGGTAAAGTCCAACTCTAATCTTGCGGTATTGAATGTATTGGCCAAACAGGGTGCCGGTTTTGATATTGTGACTGGTGGTGAATTGGCGCGTGTGCTGAAAGCCGGTGGTGATGCATCGAAAATCGTATTTTCGGGCTTGGGTAAATCTGAAGCGGATATTAAAAAAGCGTTGGAAGTCGGCATTGCCTGTTTCAACGTGGAATCTTATGCCGAGCTGGATCGTATCCAGAAGGTTGCGGCTGAATTAAATATCAAAGCGCCGATTTCATTACGTGTGAATCCTGATGTCGATGCCAAAACCCATCCTTATATTTCAACCGGCTTAAAAGAAAATAAATTCGGTATTCCATCGGATAGCGTGTTTGAAACTTATCAATATGCAGCGTCATTGCCAAATCTGGATGTGGTCGGGATTGATTGCCATATTGGTTCACAGTTGACTGAAACCCAGCCATTTGTCGATGCACTGGATCGTGTCATCGTGATGATCGACCAGTTAAAAGAGCTGGGCATTCACCTCAAACACATCGATATCGGTGGTGGTCTGGGTGTGACGTATAAAGATGAAACCCCGCCGTCGGTTGAAGAATATGCCAATGCGCTGCGTCCAGCTTTAGAAAAACTGGGCTTGAAAGTGTATATGGAACCGGGACGTAGTATTTCTGCCAATGCAGGTGTGCTGCTGACTAAAGTAGATCTGCTCAAGCCAACCAATCACCGTAATTTCGCGATTATTGATGCTGCGATGAATGACCTGATTCGCCCTGCGTTATATGAAGCATGGATGGATATTCAATCTGTTACACCTCGTACCGATGTCGAAATGAAAGAATGGGATGTGGTGGGTGCAATTTGTGAAACTGGTGATTTTCTGGGTAAAGAGCGTGAGCTTGCGATCAAGGAAAATGATGTGCTGGCTGTGCTGGGCGCAGGTGCATACGGTTTTGTGATGAGTTCAAATTATAACAGCCGTGGCCGTGCTGCTGAAGTAATGGTCGATGCTGATCAGGCGCATTTGATTCGTGAACGTGAAACGATTGAATCACTCTGGGAACGTGAGCGTTTATTGCCTTAAGGATAAATCAGGATGTTATTAGAATTTACCAAGATGCATGGTCTGGGCAATGACTTTATGGTGGTTGATCTGATCAGCCAGCGTGCTTATTTAGACACTTTGACCATTCAGCGTTTGGCCAATCGTAACTTCGGCATTGGTTTTGATCAACTCTTGGTGGTTGAGCCACCCGATGTCCCAAGTGCAGACTTTAAATATCGGATTTTTAATGCCGATGGTTCAGAAGTGGAACAATGTGGCAATGGCGTGCGCTGTTTTGCCAAATTTGTACATGATCGTCAGCTCACCACCAAAACCAAAATCAAGGTTCAAACCAAATCTGGTATTGTAGAGCCGGAATTGGGTGCGAATGGTTGGGTACGCGTCAATATGGGCTATCCGAAATTCCTGCCTCAGGAAATTCCATTTGTAGCTGATGCGCCGGAGAGCCTGTATGACATCGATCTTGCTGGCGGTGAAAAGCTGACCATTGATGTGGTCAATATGGGGAATCCGCATGCGGTGACAATTGTACCGGATGTGATCGCTGCTGATGTCGCACGTATTGGTCCACAAGTTGAATCACATGCGCGCTTCCCGGCACGGGTCAATGCTGGCTTTATGCAGATTATTGATGAAAAACATGCACGTTTACGCGTGTACGAGCGTGGTGTAGGCGAGACCTTGGCTTGTGGTACAGGTGCCTGTGCTGCCGCAATTTCAGGTATGCGCCGTGGTCTGCTGTCGAGTAAAGTCGAAGTTGAACTGGCAGGTGGCAAGCTGCAAATTGAGTGGAAAGAAGGTGATGTGGTCTGGATGACCGGGCCAACGGCGACCGTGTATGAAGGACGTCTGGATTTACGTTATTTCCAAGGTTAAGCTTGGTTCCGCTTGAGAAAAAAGCACTGTCTGATCGATGGCGCTTTTTTTTATGCTAGGATGGGAAAAACCGTAGAATTTGAATGAGATGAATAAGCTTGTTTTCCTGCCGGGTGCTTCAGGAAGCCAGCACTTTTGGCAGCCATTAAGGGCAGCATTAACCAAATATACAGATCAGCAAGTCATTGCCTATCCGGGTTTTGATGGCGTAGCGCCAAATTTAGCCATTCAAAACCTGTATGATCTGCATGAATTCGTGAAAGAAAAAATTGAGAATGATTCCATTCTGATTGCCCAGTCTATGGGTGGTGTATTGGCCATTGGATTGGCACTTAAGCATCCACAGAAAGTCAAAGGACTGGTATTGTTGGCGACATCTGGTGGTCTGAATTTAAAAACATTTCATTGTGCAGATTGGCGTAGAGATTATCGTGAACAATTTAAAACAGCACCGGACTGGTTTGTACAAGACCAAACTGAATTTAGCCGCGTTCAGCTTGAAAGTCTGGACGTTCCGATCTTGCTGATCTGGGGAGATCATGATCCTTTAAGCACTGTTCAGCTTGGACAATACTTGGCAGGAATTTTTAAAAATGCAAAACTGCATATTATCCAAGGTGGAGATCATTTCTTTGCCAATTCTCATGCAGATCAGGTTGCAATGCTGATTCAAGATTATCTGGAGCAATTATAAATGGAGCAAGCAGTGATTGTGTCACCTCAACTCTTGCTCAATATGTGGCTGAAAGAACGTGAAATCCAGAATCAGTCCAAACATACCTTGCAAGCCTATGAACGTGATGTCTCAGATTTTTTAGAGTTTTGCCAGCGTGAGCAGCTCAATTTAAACGATGTAGAAGCCACCGATTTACGCCAGTTTCTGGCTGAAAAAGTGGAACAGCATCAGCTCAGTCCTAGCAGCCTGCAACGTATGCTTTCGGCTATTCGTCAGTTTATGAAATGGGCCGAGCAGGCTCAGCATATGGCTTTTAATCCGGCGGATGATTTTCAGTTAAAACGTCAATCGCGTCCTTTGCCGGGCATGGTGGATATTGAAACCGTCAACCAAATTATTGATCAGCCTGCGCCTGAAAATGAAATACAACAGCAAATGTGGCTCCGGGACAAAGCGATGTTAGAATTGCTTTATTCCAGTGGGCTGCGTCTGGCAGAACTGCAAAGCCTGAGAATTAAAGATATTGATTTCAACCGGCAGTTATTACGCATTACTGGTAAAGGCAATAAAACCCGGATTGTGCCTTTTGGCTCCAAGGCCAAAGACAGCGTGATGGCTTGGTTGCAAGTCTATCCCTTATGGAATGGCGATTTTGTACCGGAGGCGAATGTATTTATTACCCAGAAAGGCAATCCGCTCGGTGCACGACAAATTGAAAATCGGGTCAAGTTTCAGGCGCAGCGCGCAGGCGTGAATGTAGATTTACATCCGCATTTGTTAAGACATTGTTTTGCGAGTCACATGTTATCGAATAGCCGGGACTTACGAGCCGTGCAGGAAATGCTGGGACACAGTAATTTAACCACCACGCAAATTTATACCCATGTTGATTTTGACCATCTGGCCCAGATTTATGATCAGGCCCATCCGCGTGCGCAGCATAAAGAAGATTGATCATGTGCCCAGTTTTAAAGAATAAAAATCATGAAAATTGTATTTTTGGCACAAAACTTTCATATATAAACCTTAAAATGGAATTGAACTGAACATTGGCGTTCGGGTAAGCATTTCACTATTGTCTTATTCGTTAAATGCGCCATTTCAGGTATAACAATAACTAGTATTTAATATTTAAAATGAAATATTGCTGAGTAGAGTCTCAGCATTTGACCGATGGGAGGTGACATGGACACACTGGTAATTGCAGATATAGAGCAAAAATATGCACAGTTAAGTGAAGCTCAAAAAGAAATGTTTGCAGGTTATGGTTTGCGACAAATCAAGCATTTTGTGGACATTAGTTTACCCAATCTTGAAGCGACTTTACCTGAAGGCGCCATTATTCAAGGCATTAATGCCGATGGAAAAGTTCAAGCCTTTAATGCGGCGACTGGGCAATACTATTTATGGATTTCTGATTTGCAATGGCAATTGTCGAATCGTGCGACCCAGGCAGTGGATTTAAAAGAAGATGCGATTGCGATTTGGCAAATTTTTGAACTGGTAGACTATGAGCTGGTAGATTTAAGCCATGTACATCGTGATTTTTTAGCACAAGAAACTGAGTAAATTCTGAAGCATCCACACAGCATAAAAATAAGATTCAGTCTTGTGGTTTGGCTTTGTTTAAAAGGAAAATGTTGTCTTCTATAGGCAACCTTTTCCTTATGGTAGGACTTGCCATCTATGTGTTTGTAACACAGGTTGTGATTTAAGCAAGCTACGATTATTTAAATCCTAAATTAAGAACATAGCTTCGTTATCTAAAATCAGTTTGCCTATAAATCTTCTAAAGGTAGCTGGAAACTCTGTTTAATAATCTGACTCGGTAAATCTGTTTTGACACTGGTAATACCATTTTTTTTGGTCAGATGGGTCGACTGAAATTTACGGTAACTTTCCAGATCAGGCACCACGACTTTCAGCATCGCATCACTTTCCCCCAAAATAATGTAGCACTCCATCACTTGCGGCAATTCTTTCATCGCCTCAATAAAGGTATCAATGGTTTCGGCATCCTGACCGACCAGCCAGATGCGCGAAAATAAAATCAGCTGAAAACCAATTTTTTGTTGGTCGACAATAGTCGTGTAATTCTGAATCACGCCTGCATCTTCCAGTAATTTCACCCGGCGTAAACAGGACGAAGGCGAAAGTCCGATTTCACGTGCCAGATCATTATTCTGAATACGGCCATTGGCCTGTAAATGTCGAATGATATTTTTATCAATTCGATCAAGTTTTACCCGCACAGACTTGGTGGATATTTTCATAAATTAGAATAATATTCGAAAAATAATACTTATTATAAAATAAATTGAAAGCCAATTTTGTAAAAAATCGCAGATACTTATTTCACTTTCTGGAGTTTGAAAGGAAAAGGAAATGTCTGTATTTGTACTCTTTGCACTGACCGTGCTTCCCCTGATTTTTACGCCTGGACCCGATATGTTATTTATCCTGTCTCAAGTGATGGGTAAAGATGCAAAAGCAGGCATGATGGCAACCTTAGGGGTGTGTTGCGGTTATCTGGTGCATTCGATCCTTGTGGCACTAGGGATTGCGGCTATTATTGTCTCTTTTCCGGTGCTGTTTGAAACGATTCGCTGGCTCGGGATTGCTTATCTGCTGTATCTGGCATTTAGTTTACTTAAATCGGTATTCAGTAAAAACGCGCTGAACATTGAGAAAAAGACCTCAGCCAATCCGATTAAAAAAGGTTTTTTTACTGCGCTGTTAAATCCGAAAGGCATGTTGATTTATTTTGCGATTTTGCCGCAGTTTATTGATAAATCAGCCAATACTGTCAGCCAAGGTTTGATCCTGTCCTTTATTTTTATCAGTCTGATTTTTGTAGTGTATTGTAGCTTAAGTATTTTGTTCAGCAAAATCAGCCAAAAAACCCAAATGGATGAACGTAAACAAAAATGGGTGGATGGAACTTCTGGTGGTTTACTGGCACTTGCTGCAAGCTGGCTCATCATCAATTAATCTGGTTGCAAAGAAGCATACTGTTCGCAGTATGCTTTTTTTATAATTGCGAAGATTTGAAATTAAATATTCACTTTGTCGGCGTAGAATTCAATGCGCTGGTTTATTATTTGGTCAATTTGTCTTTATATTAGGTTTAATTCGCTCTCAAAAAGAGTTCTGTCCAAAATGACAAAAGCTGACATACGTATATTCCGGCTGTTTTGCTTCAAGCTGCTTTAAATCAATTTAAATTAAATGTGATCAATCAAAACTTCTGATGTGATTAATCAGATAAAAAAATAATATAAATCAATGGGTAAATTTTAAGTAAATATTGATACATTTCATTGTAATAAAACGATAACAATTAATTGTGAACGCATCGTTCAGGGAAAATTACGCATTTTTACAGCTCTTTGTTGAATTGTGACTTGACCGAAATGCCGTACACATTGCAAGATAGGGCACCTAAAAAAATTTAAGTGAAGAGTTACACTAACTTTTCTCAACATTTACATTTGCTAAAACAGCCGAGGATTACATGAAGGCTCTTGTTGCTGTAAAACGTGTGGTTGATGCCAACGTTAAAGTTCGTGTTAAACCGGACAACAGTGGTGTTGACTTAACTAACGTTAAAATGTCAATTAATCCATTCTGTGAAATTGCAGTGGAAGAAGCGGTTCGTTTAAAAGAAAAAGGAACTGTTTCAGAAATCATTGTTGTTTCTATTGGTCCTAAAGAAGCCCAAGAACAGATTCGTTCTGCAATGGCGCTTGGTGCTGACCGCGGTATTCTGGTTGAAGCTGATGACAGCCAACTGGGTGCGCTGGAAATCGCTAAAATTCTGAAAGGCGTTGTTGACGCTGAACAACCACAATTGATCCTTCTGGGTAAGCAAGCAATTGATGATGACTCGAATCAGGTTGGTCAGATGCTTGGCGCTCTAATGGGTGCAGGTCAAGGTACATTCGCTTCTGAAGTAAAAGTAGATGGCGATAAAGTACAAGTAACACGTGAAGTAGACGGCGGTTTACAAACTGTTGAGCTGAAACTTCCAGCAATCATTACCACGGACTTGCGTTTGAACGAGCCTCGTTATGCGGCACTTCCAAACATCATGAAAGCGCGTAAAAAACCGCTGGATACCAAGTCACCTGCAGATTTCGGTGTAAACCCTGCAACTAAACTGAAAACAGTGAAAGTTGAATCACCTGCAGAGCGTAAAGCTGGCGTACAAGTGAAGTCTGTAGACGAGCTTGTAGAAAAATTGAAAAACGAAGCGAAAGTGATCTAATACAGAAGGATAAAAATCATGAGTATTTTAGTTATCGCTGAGCACGACAACAAAGCATTAAACGCTGCTACTTTAAACGTTGTTGCTGCAGCGCAAAAAATCGGTGGTGATATCACTGTATTGGTTGCTGGTTCTGGCGCTCAGGCAGTTGCTGACCAAGCGGCTAAAGTTGCGGGTGTAAGCAAAGTATTACTTGCTGATGACGCTGCTTATGCAAACCAATTGGCTGAAAATGTGGCTAAACTTGTTGCTGAATTAGGTAAAGGCTATACACATATCCTTGCTGCTTCTACAACAACTGGTAAAAACATTTTACCACGTGCAGCTGCGCTTCTTGACGTAAGCATGATCACTGACATCATTGCGGTAGATGGTCCTAAGACTTTCAAACGTCCGATCTATGCAGGTAACGCAATTGCAACTGTAGAATCAGGCGAAAACATCGTATTGGCGACTGTTCGTGGTACAGCATTTGATGCTGTAGCTGCTGAAGGCGGTTCTGCTGCTGTTGAAGCTGCTGCGTCTACTGGTGATGCGGGTATTTCTAAGTTTATCAACGAAGAAATCGTAAAGTCTGAACGTCCTGAACTGACAGCTGCGCGTATTGTGGTTTCTGGTGGTCGTGGTGTAGGTTCTGGTGAGAACTATCACAAGATCCTTGATCCATTGGCCGACAAGCTTGGTGCTGCTCAAGGTGCATCACGTGCTGCGGTAGATGCTGGCTTCGTACCAAACGATATGCAAGTGGGTCAAACTGGTAAAATCGTTGCACCTGACCTGTACATCGCGGTAGGTATCTCTGGTGCGATTCAGCATTTGGCGGGTATGAAAGAGTCTAAAGTGATCGTTGCGATCAACAAAGACGAAGAAGCGCCAATCAATGCAGTCGCTGACTACTGGTTAGTCGGTGATTTGAACACTGTTATTCCTGAATTGGTTTCTAAAATCTAATTCTTGAATCGGATTCAAAAAACGCTCTTGTGCAGGCAGTGAAAGCAATGCTTTCCTGTTTTGTCCAAGGGCGTTTTTTTATGCAAAAATTTTAAAAATACTCGGCAGTCGAAACTAGAGTATTTCATTTGCGTGAAAAGTGATAAAATTCCGGTTTGGTTTTTCTCCTGTTTTTAATCATGTCCTTTTCCAAAGCCGCCCATATCCTGTTCATTAGTTTTCTGCTGATTGCGCTTTATCTGGGTATTTGCATTCATACTGCCCTGAATGCACCGCCTGCGGTGACTCAGTATTTATTTAGTGAATCAGGCGCTTTTGAAGTCATGAGTCCATGGTTATGGTACTTGCTGGCAGTGCTGTGTTTGCTCAATGTTGAAATCAAACCTAATACCCGAGTGTTTACGGCTATAGCAGCGACATTGTTGGGATTGCGGGAAATGGATTTTCATAAGCAGGTGTTTGAAATGAGTTTTATTAAAACTAATTTCTATCGCAGTGCTGAAATTCCGCTCATGGATAAGCTGCTCGGATTTATTTTATTGCTCGGCATTATTTTTGTCTTTCTGGTACTGGCGAAAAAATTGGTTCAAACCATACGAAGCATGAAAGATTCTTTGAATATTGCACATTTTTTTATCTTCCTCACCATTGCCTGTGGCGGACTGAGCAAAGTGCTCGATCGCACGACTTCAACCCTGAAAGAAGAATTCGGCATCCAGTTGGTGCCACATACTCAAATCATGATTATGACCATTGAGGAAGGGGTAGAAATGTTATTGCCAGTTTTATTGATTGTGGCCGTGCTGAGCTATCGTAAAGTACTGAACCAGGCACAATAAAAATATAGAAAAAACGATGAAGATGCGCCAGTTGATTGGCGCATTTTGTTTTTGTACTCCTGTATTTCTCAAAATTTTGGGTATTGAAAAATCCTGTCTGGATGCGCTGATTTTCGGTTTTGAAATAACAAGAAAATGATCACTAAAATGAAGATAATTAACAAGGTTAAGCTGAATATTTCGACACAAAAATACAAGTGTTTATGCTATAATTTAGGGCTGTATTTTAGTTTTTAACTCAGTCGTTTGAGTTAATGATTTTGCTAGTTTTACGACATATAAATACAAGTCAAAATTGGCTTGTAGAATAAGGAGTATGCATGAGCGTATCGGAAATTAGACCGATTGCCATTGAGGATGAACTTAAAAGCTCATATCTCGATTATGCGATGAGCGTGATTGTGTCACGTGCATTGCCCGATGTACGAGATGGTTTAAAACCTGTTCATCGTCGTGTGCTTTTCGCAATGCACGAATTAGGCAATGACTATAACAAAGCTTATAAAAAGTCTGCACGTGTAGTCGGTGACGTGATCGGTAAATATCACCCGCATGGTGATTATGCCGTATACGAAACTATTGTACGTATGGCGCAAGATTTCAGCTTGCGTTACCAATTGGTTGATGGTCAAGGTAACTTCGGTTCGGTCGATGGCGATAGCGCAGCAGCCATGCGTTATACCGAAGTGCGTATGCGTAAACTGACCCACGAACTATTAGCGGATCTTGAAAAAGATACCGTCGAGTGGGAAGACAACTACGATGGCTCTGAGCGTATTCCTCAAGTCATGCCAACCCGTGTTCCGAACTTGTTGATTAATGGTGTCACTGGTATTGCAGTCGGTATGGCGACCAATATGGCGCCGCATAACATGACTGAAGTGGTGAATGCGTGTCTGGCCTATGCCAATGATCCTCAAATCAGCATTGAAGGATTGATGGAACATATTTCTGGTCCGGATTTCCCGACAGGCGGTATCATTTACGGTAAATCAGGCATCGTCGATGCGTACCGTACTGGTAAGGGCCGTTTGCATATCCGTGGTAAATACCATTTCGAAGAAGATCCGAAAAATGGCCGTACCACGATTGTCTTCACTGAAATTCCATATCAGGTCAATAAAGCAAAAACCATTGAGCGTATTGCTGAACTGGTCAAAGAGAAAAAACTGGAAGGCATTTCAGAGCTTCGTGACGAGTCTGACAAAGACGGTATGCGTATCGCGATTGACCTGAAGCGCGGTGAAAACGCTGAAGTGATCGTGAACAACCTGTTCCAGAACACGCAACTTGAAAACTCTTTCAGCATCAACATGGTTTGTCTGGACAATGGCCAACCAAAATTGATGAACCTGAAAGACATCATTGCGGCATTTATCCGTCACCGTCAGGAAGTGGTCACGCGTCGTACCATGTTCGAATTACGCAAAGCGCGTGAACGTGGGCATATCTTGGAAGGTTTAACCGTTGCCCTAGCGAATATTGATGCCATCATCGAAACCATCAAGAGTTCTGCGAATCCAGCTGAAGCGCGTGAGCGTTTGCAGGCAGGTGAGTGGGCTGGTGGCGGTGTTTTGGCCTTGCTAGAAAAAGCCGGTTCAGTTTCTGTACGTCCAGATGAGATTGAAGGTGAAGATCCAAGTCGCCCATTTGGTTTGGATGGCGAGATTTATCGTCTGTCACCAACCCAAGTGAATGCGATTATGGAACTTCGCTTACACCGTTTAACTGGTCTGGAACAAGACAAGTTACATGCGGAATATAGTGAAATTCTGTCACAAATTGCTGAATTGACTGCAATTTTGAATGACTTTAATCTGTTGATGAACGTGATTCGTGAAGAATTGGCATTAATTCTTCAGCAGTATGGCGATGCACGTAAAACATCGATTGTCGAGTCACGTATCGATTTCTCTCGTGAAGATCTGATTCCTGAAGAGCAAATGGTTCTGACGGTATCGAAATCAGGTTATGCGAAAACTCAACCATTGTCTGACTACGCTGCACAGCGTCGTGGTGGCCGTGGTAAGTCTGCGACCAGCATGAAAGAAGATGATTACATTCAACATCTGATTGTGACTTCAAGTCATGCGACAGTACTTTGTTTTACCAACGTTGGTAAGGTCTATCGTCTGAAAGTCTATGAAGTGCCGCAAGCATCACGTGGTGCGAAAGGTCGCCCAATGGTGAACTTGCTGCCACTGGATGAAAACGAGACCATTACCGCAATCTTGCCTGTGATTGATGCGCCGAAGAAATTCAAAGAACGTCTGGCTGACTTCAAGGCATTTGTAAAAGCCAATGCAGCGCAGTTGCAAAGCAATGAAGTGATCAATGCTCATTTTGCCGAGCTTGAAGCAGCGCTGACAGAATCTGAAGATGGTGCAGATGATATTTCTGATGCATTGCGTATTCAATTGAAACAGTTGGGCTTGGAGCTTTCTGCAACAGATCTTGATGATGACATCATCAATGACTTTGCTCAGCAGGCTGAAGCGGTACGTAAAAACTTCTATGTGTTTATGGCGACTGAATACGGTACGATTAAACGTGTAGAGCTTGAACAGTTCTCGAATGTTCGTTCAAACGGTTTACGTGCGATTGAGCTGAATGGCGATGATACCCTCATTGGTGTAGCGATTACCGACGGCGAACAGCAAATCATGTTATTCTCGAACGAAGGTAAAGCCATTCGCTTCGCAGAGACTGATGTGCGTTCAATGGGCCGTTCTGCCAAAGGTGTACGTGGTATGCGCGTGACCATTGGTGCAGCTGCACAGCTAGAAGAAAATGATGAAACTGAGATCGAGTCTGATGACGAAGATGGTTCAGATTCAGCATTGATTAGCCGAATCGTATCACTGGTTGTTGTACCTGAAACTGGCGAAGTACTGTGTGCATCTGAAAATGGTTATGGTAAACGTACTCCAGTAGATGATTTCCCGACCAAGAAACGTGGCGGTAAGGGCGTGATTGCGATCAAGACCTCTGAACGTAATGGTCAATTGGTGGGTGCTGTTGCCATCGATGCAAGCAAAGAACTGATGCTAATTTCTGATGGTGGTACGCTGGTTCGTACCCGTGCATCTGAAGTGGCGCAAACCGGTCGTAACGCACAGGGTGTTCGTCTGATCCGCCTAGGTAATGAGGAATTGCTGGTTGGTGTCGTTTCAATCGAAGCGGTTGAAGAAGATGAGTTTGTTGAAGCGATTGAAGGTGCAGAATCTTTAGTGGCTGAAACGGATGCAGTTGCTGAAACTGAGCAAGTTGAAAAAGATGGTGAAAATTCAGTAGAAGAATAAGTTTTTTACTGATAAAAAGGGCGCTTCGGCGTCCTTTTTTATAAACCTTGACTCCATAAGGGTAAGCGATGAAAACCAAATTAATGTTGTTGGCAGCAGCGGTTGTATTGAGTGGCTGTAATTCAATGGACAATACTCCGAATCCGAGTCCTGAACAGGAAAAGGCGGCACAGCTGGCTTATGAGGATTTGCGTGACGGGAAATATGAGGAATTTCTGGATCAGTTAGAACCGCAGTTGCAAACCCAGTTTAAGGATAATGAAAAGCTGATGAAACGCTTTTCACGTTCAATTCCTCAAGGTGAATACAAGTCTAAGACTTTAATGACCAAAGAGATTGAAGAAGCAACCAATCAGCCTGGACAATATAAGGTCAGTTATGAAATTGCTTATCCGGAGAATCTGGTTCAGTATGATGTGAGTTTTGATAAGCCGAATGGTAGCAACAAGATTCGTAATTTCAATATTCAGGTCTTTGGTGAATCAAGTAAATAAGTGGAATAGGCGCATTGCTATAATGTTCTATCTGCTTTGATGACTAGGAATTAAACGTCGATAAGCCAAGAAAAAGCACATGCTGCCGATCATTCCAAGATAGAGCAGTTTAGGTAAGACCAGTGCGGTAGGTACACCCATTTGATTGAGTTGAATAAACATCTGCACAATTTGGGTGGAAGGCAGGATTTCGCCAACGACTTGCATCCAGATAGGCATGGCTGCATGCGGCCAGGCCGCACCAGATAAAAAGAACAGTGGAATAGAAGTGAATACAATGACATGCCCCGCACGTTCCGGCAGATCCAGAAAACTGGCAAATAGGCAGGTCATGCCAATTATCGTGTAGATAAAAACTGGCACTGCAAGTAGCATCCCGAGCAGGTTGCCACCGCGCGGATAATCAAATAGCCAGAAGCTAAAGCCGAATAAATAGAAACATCCCAGACAGCCAATGGTGAAGACCGCTAAACACATCCCAGTCAATGCATTTACGTTTAATTCTATTTTTCTTTCCCGATATACCAAAATCAGCATACTCAAACCCAAAAGAATGGTTTGGTGGATAATTAAGGGTGCAACCGCAGGAAAGACATAACTGCCATAGCCGGACAGTGGATTAAATAAAGGAATTTGATGTACAGAAAGAGCAGGTGAAAAATCCGAGACCTCGCCAAAGCGTTCAGTATAATCTGCCAACGTTTGCTCAACCGATGTGGCTAAGCCCAGACCAATTTGTTTGGTCACTAAAAAGTTGGCTGTACTTAAATACAGGCCAATGCCACCTGTTTCACCATGCCTTAAGCTTTGCGATAAATTGTCCGGCAGCAGTAAAATACCATCGGCTTTTTGTGATTCCACCCATTGTTTGGCTTCGGAAAAATTGCCGGTAATCGCCTCAATTTCCACATTGGGGCTTTGTGCCACCTGACCAATAATACGGGTGCTTAAGTTACTTTGTTCTTCATCGACAATAATAATCGGTAAGGCTTCAGCCTGCTGCGCCTGATAAGCGGTTGGATAAAAAAAGCTGTAAAATAAGACGGATAGAATCAGCGTGGTAAAGATCGTGCCGTGACTGACAATATCCTTGAAGCTTTGCAGATAGTAAAACCAGAGGGATTTCATTGGACTGCTCCTTTAGCTATTTTTTTAAGAAACAGATAAGCCAGCAGAGCGTAGACTAGGGCATAGATCAGCAGCATTAATCCAGCTTGCAGTGAAATATGCAATGGACTACCAATCACCCATTGTTCAGTTTGTAATTTGGCATAGGGCGTAAACGGAATAATATTGGACCAAAACTGGGTGAATAGGGGCGCATTATTTAAAGGTAAAGTCACACCGGCAAAACTTAAAGATGAACCACCATAGACCGCAATGATGCCAAAAGATTTACTTAAATCTTTGGTTGCCAGAACCACTGCACTGCTTAAAAATGCATAAGCGCTATATAGCAGAAATTGTGCCGATAGAATCAGAGCGAGCGAGCCGGCAACAAACCAGCCGCGAATTTCAATCAGCCAGAACATCCAGATCCAGGTCCATAGACTAAAAATAGCCACATAGACCAGGTTCTTAGACAGTAATGCCATCCAGATGGATGAGTTGCTGACCCAGCTTGTTAAGGTCTGCCGCTTCAGTTCCTGACCGACGGAAAATGCCACACAACAACACAGCAGTAAATGCAGAATTGCCGGAATGACATAGAGTTCCAGATAGAATTCATAATTCAGCTGCGGATTATACAGCGGCGATATTTTGATATGCGGTGACGGTGCTTCGAGAGAAGGCAGCCGGTTGCCCAGATATTGCTGTCCGCTAAATTCAGCCAGTGCTTGCAGGGTACTGACCAGCATGGCAGAGGAAATGGTATTTCCGATACTGAAATAACTCTGGTTAAAGGCAATACTGATGTCAGCATCCCGGGCACGAACCAGACGTTGCTCGGCACCGCTGGGAATATGGATATAACCCCAAATTTTATTTTGATTTAACAGGCGCTCAATTTCAGCTGTTTGTTCCGACACCGTAGCAATTTTAAGAGTATGATTCAGCGCCACATGCTGATAAATGCTTTGACTCAGCGCACTCTGGTCTTGATCAATAATCGCAATCGGTAAATGATCCGGTTTCCCTTGAGCAAACATGCTGCTGAATAAAATAATCACCAGTGCAGGTGCCAGCGTGACCAGACACAGATCCCATTTTTCTCGGAGCAGATAGCGCAGTTCGCGCCATATACCCGTCCACATTATCGGGTCTCTTTCAGTTTAAATAACACGCTCATCCCGACTTTCAGTTCAGAAATCGCTGGTGTGGGTACAAGATGCAGCTTAAAACTGCGCACATCATAACCGCCGGTTTGACGTGTGGTCTTAATGGTGGCAAATTCACCTTCAGCACTGATCTGTCTAATTTGAAAAGTGGCGGTTTTATCTAGGGCGGGAATATAACCTTCAATACTGCTCATTTTCTGAAATGGGGCATATTGGTCTTCACGAATATTCAGGCTCACCCACATTTGATCTTCAATCAGGCTGACCACAGGGACTGCGGTGGCTACCAGCTCCGAGACTTTGCCATAGGTTTTAGACACCGTTCCGTTTACAGGTGCTACTAATTGGGTTTCTGCCTCTAAAGCATTGGCTTCATCCAGCGCAGCCTGGGCAATATCTACTTGTGCATCGGCAGAACTCTTTTGCTGCGAAGTGCTGCCACGTTTGGCACGTGCGTATTGCTGATACGCCGCTTCAGTCATTTGCGCCGCTGATTGACTGGCTGCAAATAATTCATCACGGCGCTGGCGTGAGATCACACCTTCCTTAAATAAATTTGCACCACGCTCATAAGAAACTTTGGCTAAATTTTGCTGTGCTTTCAGCGATTGCCAGTTGGCATACAGGCTGGCGATATTTTCTTCCTGCGAGCCACGTTCAGCAGTCGATTGTAAGGCCAGCGCAGATTGCAAAGCCGCTACGGCTTGCTGTTTTTTTGCCTGAATCTCCGGGCTGTTTAAGCGCACCAGCACATCGCCTTTTTTGACCTGCTGACCTTCTTCTACATAGATTTCTTCAATGCGGCTCGGCACTTTGGTGGCCACCTGGACCGTTTCAGCTTCTACACGACCCTGCAATTCCAGCGGAGCCGGTTGATAGCTTTTCCATAATCCAAAAGCGATGACTGCCAGTAGAATAGGAATCAGGGCGAGCAATAAATATTTTTTCTTTTTGGAGATTTCAGGAGCTTGTTCATGCTCGGTCGAAGTCGTCGCGTTGTTTTCTATTTCAGTTTTTGTTTCTACCTGTTGCGCAGGCGATTTTTCTGTATCGCTGGATGAAGCCGCTTCATTCACAGGATCATTAGGTTTTTGATCTTCGTTCATGTTCGGCTCCATTAGCGAATATAGTGAGTGTTGGTATGTTGGATGTAGTTCGGAAATTCTGCAATCGAGCCATGGCTTTGTAATAGTGTGGCCAGTGACATCACATATTTGTAAGCATTCAAGGCAGTTTCGGCTCGTAGTCCGCTCAGCATATTTTGTGCATCGATGACCTGTATGGCGGTGCCCATATCTTCTTTAAAGGACAATTCTTGGATGCGTAAATTTTCCTGTGCGGCTTTCAAGTTTTGTGCCAGAAGCGCATCACTTTGCTGTGCACTGAGGGCTTCGCTATAAGATTTATAAATCAGATTTTCAATTTCCTGCTGGGTGCGTGCAGTGAGCAGTTCTGTGGCAGAGCGTTTGAGTTCGGCAGCCTGAATATTTTTGTTTTTATCGATCCCGGAAAACAGGTTATAGCGTGCGGCAACCCCGACAATCCAGTTTTCATTTTGATCCAGACTATATTCACCAAAAGCAAAAACATTCGGTTTTTTTGCCGCTTGCTGGGCTTTGACATTGGCTTGGGCCAATTGGGTATCCAGCTGCATTTTTTGAATCAACGCAGAGTTCTGACTAAAAGTTTTTAGCAGATGATTTAAGGCCTGTGGCTCGGTTTTATTGACAAATAAAGGCGTCGAAAGTTCGGTGATGCTACTTTCCTGAAGCAGATTATTCAGCTGGAACAGCGCAGCATTCAAATTGGCTTGTGTGTTTTGCTGGCTGCGTTCGGCATTATTACGTGCCACTTCAAATTGCATGCGCTGGCCTTTACTGATAAAACCTTGCTGTTCCATCTTTAAGGCGTTGCGATAATGCTGCTGCATGGCATTCAAGTTAAACAGTGCTGCTGCATGCAGTTGCTTTTGGAGCTGTACATTAAAATAACTTTGAATCAGTTCAAAACGCTGCGTGTCTTGCTGCTGTTTGTTGCTGAGCTGACTACGACCGACCTGAATATTGGCGATTTCTTTAGCGTTGCTTGTCAGTCCACCGGTATAAAGCGGCATCATGACTGAAACCGTCGGGCGAATGACCTGATCATCCAGCACGACATGCGAACTATCAGGAATTAAGCCAACTCCATTTTGAATAGGTTGTCTTAAACTATTTTTTAGCGGGTCAGCCAGATCACCTAAGTTCAGTTCATCAATTCTATTATTGACACCATTCGTTAAGGATTGCTCTAAATTATTTTTTAATGCGCCCAAAGGTAGATCGAGTTCATTATGAAAGGCATACGCACGAACATTCAGATCGACTCTCGGCAGACCTATACCTTTCACCGCTTCAGCTTCAAGTTTTGAGGCCTGTTCCAGACTTTGATAGGCTTGGCTGCTATAAGAATTTTGCAACAACTGACGTTCAGCGTCCTGAAAGCTGATGCTCTGCGCATGAGCAAAGCTGCCATACATCATCGATGCAAGCAGATTTAAACTCCAGACAAGCTGTCTTTTATTTTTCTTTAAGTTCATAAAGTCGCTAAACTGATTTAAAGCCGGTGATGTTATCCGGCCAGTATAAATCAAAGGTTCGCAGATAGAACTAGTGTAAAGTTATAGTATTGTTTCTTTTACATCTGTATTTCAAATACTTATCGGCTGTTTTTAATGGAATATCTAGAATCAAAAAATGGCTTAATCTTGAATATTTTCAATTGTTAGTTTAAAGATGATAAAAACAGCAGGCTAAAATACTGGTCAATTTATCTTGTGAATCTACATTGATTTTTTGACTCTATCTTGACTCATAGATTGAAATAATTTTGTGCAAGACCCTGCCAGATATGGTTAAATGCCATCATTTTATTGTGTTTCACTCTGAAAGGAAAAATCATGCGCGCGTACAACTTCTGTGCTGGTCCTGCTGCATTACCGACTGCCGTACTTGAAAAAGCTCAAGCTGAAATGCTTGACTGGCATGGCAAAGGTCTTTCGATCATGGAAATGAGCCACCGTAGTTCCGACTATGTTGCCATGGCTGAAAAAGCGGAAGCAGACCTGCGCAAACTCATGAATATTCCTGAGAACTACAAAGTATTGTTCTTGCAGGGTGGGGCATCACTACAGTTCTCGGCAATTCCATTGAACTTGCTTGGCAAAAACAACAAAGCAGACTATATCGATACCGGCATCTGGTCTGAAAAAGCTTTGAAAGAAGCGCAACGTTATGGCGATATCAATGTTGTAAAAGCGGGTATCCAAATTGATGGTAAATATGCGATCAGTGCACAAAGCGAATGGAACCTGTCTGCTGATGCAGCTTATGTGCATTATGCCGATAATGAAACCATTGGCGGTCTGCAATTTGCTTCAATTCCTGAAACAAACAAGCCATTAGTTTGCGATTATTCATCTAGTATTTTATCTGCACCCTTAGACGTCTCTAAATTTGGTTTGATCTATGCGGGCGCGCAAAAGAATATCGGGCCTGCTGGTTTAACGCTGGTGATCATTCGTGAAGATTTACTTGATCAAGCCAAACCTGAAATTCCAAGCATCTTGAAATATTCAGATCAAGCGAAAAATGGCTCAATGGTCAACACACCATCAACTTATGCATGGTACTTATCTGGCTTAGTATTTGAGTGGTTGCTGGAAAATGGCGGTGTAGATGCCATGCACAAAGTGAACCTTGAGAAAGCTAACTTACTTTATGGTTATATCGATCAAAGCGATTTTTATGCGAATCCGATTGCAAAAGCAAACCGTTCGATCATGAACGTACCATTTACTTTGGCCAATGCTGATCTTGAGAAACAGTTCCTGAAAGAAGCTGAAGCGCAGCATTTATTAAATCTTGCTGGTCACCGTTCGGTTGGCGGTATGCGCGCAAGTATTTATAATGCCGTGCCTTTAGAGGGCGTGCAGGCATTAGTGAACTTTATGGATGACTTTGCCAAACGCAATGGTTAATTCCTGAAACGAAAAAACCCAGCACAAGCTGGGTTTTTTATGAATACAATAATTTTAGAAAATAAAAGTATGCAGGATGAATCCGCAGATCAGCATCCCCAACATGAAAAAAAGGCAGGACATCATATCAATATTATAGCGGGAGCTAAGATGATGCTCGACCTGTTGTAATGTTTCTTCTTGCACGATTTTCATAGATATTTATTGTCCGATCTATTTATCGTTAATACTAATTTGTTGTGAGTATTTTTATCATAAAAAATTGATTAAATAAAGTACATTTTTAATTAAAGAGCATAAATTTTCATTTTATTTAAATATCAGATTTGCACGACATCAGATTATTTATATGAGAAATCAAATGCTTATTTTTACAAGGTTTTTGAGGTCATTCTAAATATTTAAAATGAATTCATTTGAATTTAAAAATGTGGATAACTTGGTTTTTAATGACTTTAAATAGATTATTAAGCCAGAAAATATGTATAAAAAATAATCAAAAATTAAAATGACAAATAAGGATATAGATGGATTAAAAGAAGATACCCATCAAAATGAATATCTTCTTTTTCTGTTTGAACTTAGGCCGCTTTTCTATAAATATTGGCCTGAATCCACAAGTTGCCACGAATATACTGGCCAATCTGGAAGTCTCTGTACTGGTCATTCCGCGTTGCAATCCGGATCAAGGTCGCAGGCTGGCCTTCATCATGAATGAGGGTGACATCATACAGGGTATAGTCCTGACCCATAAACTGCATAGTCGTTTTACCGACAATATTGCCCTGGAACCAGGCTTCATCTTCCTGACCCATGGTTTCGCCGTATAGATAAGCCACCATTTTAGAAAAATCTACGGTTACAGGTTCTTTATCTTCTTCGCACTGCGGCTGCCAGGCATCAATCTGTTCCTGCAAATTATCCGGTGCTACACCATTATTGGCAGCCAGAATATCATTCAAGGCACGGTGGTGCTTGATCGAAGCCGGATCATCAACCACCAGATGCTCATGATCTGCGACCGCTTCAAGTTCATAGGCCCAGCCATTCAGATTCACCACATAGGACTGGTCTTTTTCATAATGCGGATGATTGACGCTATACAGGTTATCGAAAGCGTAAATAATATTATTAGCACCCAGATTCAGGCGCAATACAGCCTGAGTATTGGATTTACAGCTAATAATCCGGTCAATCGTGGCTTTCACCTGATAAGGACTGTCAAAGCACGGAAATGCAGTTTTTACTGCTTGAGGTTTGTTGTTTTCGACGGCAATCACTTGACTCAACTGTACCGCAGCTTTGCTCGGTCCCTGAATCAGCCAGGTCTCTGCATCCATATCACATTCTTGTGTACAAAGGCCCATCGGCATGATTGGTTCATCAAGAGCTTTGCCTAACCACTGTGGAACATCTGTGCCAGGGTTGTCGGTGAGCAAGGTCCAATGTTCGACATGACTACCGAAATTTTGATCATCAATGGTGATGATCTCTGGGCTATTCTGATTTTTCATATGCACAATTGATCTTGGATGATGTATTTATAGTTAATCGAGGGTCATTGCGATTTTTCAAGTCAATCGAATGAATTTTAAAATTAAAATGCCAGTCAAATGAAGTCAATTTTTTTTCTCGCGTGAATCATGCCAGTTTTACCGGGCACATACTTTTTAAAATATTGATGACAGATGCAATGAAAATGGAGCGATTTAATCATCAACCTGATCACTGCAATTTGCTAGAATAACCATGATTTATACCTTAATGGGAAGCCCTGTGTTGCCATTCAAACTTTGGGTCGATGCCGATGCATTGCCCCGTATTCTGCGAGATGTGATTATTCGTGCTTCGGATCGCTATCAGCTAGAAGTCACTTTTGTTGCCAACCAACCAGTCGGAATAACTCCTTCGATCAGAATTAATTCAATTCAGGTGATGAGTGGGGCAGATGCTGCGGATAAAGAGATTATTCTGCGCATGAAAGAGCATGATATTGTCATGACCCAAGATATTCCCTTGGCTGCGGAAGTGATTGAAAAAGGCGGAATTGCGATTCATCCCCGTGGTGAAATTTATACTACGGCCAATGTCAAAGCGCGCTTACATCTGCGCGATTTTATGGACAGCCTACGCGGAGCGGGCGTGCAAACGGGCGGTCCGCCACCGATTTCAGAACGGGATAAACGCGAATTTTCCAGCGCACTCGATCAGACCATCCAAAAACAAAAACGTAAAACTTCCGCGCTTTAAGCCTTATTCAGAGTGACTCGCATGCCCACACAAACCAATATGATTGCCACCTATCTTTTATTGGTTTTTATCTGGGCGACGACACCGCTAGCTATTGTCTGGAGTGTGACGGATTTGCATCCGCTCTGGGCTTTGGCATTGCGTTTCTTTTTGGCTTTGCCTTTTGCATTTGCCTTGTTGTGGCTATTTAAAACCCGTTTTCCCTTAGATAAATTATCCATGCACAGTTACCTGGCTGGCGCATGCAGTTTTATCGGCTCACAGATTTTCACTTATCTGGCCACGGATTATCTGAGTTCAGGCATTATTGCCCTGATGTTCGGACTGGCGCCGATTATTACCGGTTTAATTGGCCGTTTTGTATTTCAGCTTAAGCTCTATCCTTCGCAGTGGGGTGGTATGGCGATTGCCTTGCTGGGTCTGGGCATTATCTGTGTGGGTGGCAAAGATCAACATATTCAGCCGATCGGGATAGGCCTGATGTTGCTCAGTGTTTTTATTTACTGCGTTTCGATGTTCTGGGTGAAAAAAGTCAATGCACCTTTAGAACCCATGGCGCAAGCGGCCGGTTCTATTGCCGTCTCAGCGGTCATGGCCTGTGCCATGTTACCGTTTATCTGGCAATTTGCACCGACCCAGATTCCGCAGGCTAAATCGCTGATTGGACTCAGTTATGCTGTAATCATGGCTTCCCTGATTGCGATGTTCTGTTATTTTAAACTGGTGCAGAAAATCAAGGCGACCACGTTGTCATTGACCACCGTATTGACGCCGATGCTGGCCTTATTTGTCGGGGTGATTCTGAATGATGAAAAATTATCGGGTGGGGCTGTCTTCGGTGTCGTTATCTTACTGGCTGGTTTGTTGTTATATTTTTCCAGAGAAATTAAAGCGAGCTATAACGCTCGCCTTTCATCACCCAGCAGCACTGACTAAAGCAGTAATTTAAACAAAGTGAGCCTTGACGCATTCACCCAGTTTGACACGGTCTTGGGGATGCATGGTAATAAAATATGCACCAGTCCGATATTTGCCATTTTCTTCTTCGCGACTGTAGGCCACCTGAGCGGTTGCTGCAATATGGAAGAAATTTTCCGGATGACTCAAAGTCACGTGCAGATAGGTGCCTTCAGCGATAGGGCGCTCATTAAAGAAACTAAAACCGGTTTCTGAAAAGTTCACTTGCTCTGGTACAGGTAACATGCTTTGTACAATTGCGTCATACAAAGAACCGGTAATAAGGTTTAACTTTTGATTAAATAAGGATAAGATTCGAGCAATTTGTTGATCTTTTTCAGATAATTGTTCTAATTCGTAGTTAACCGCATGATCAAATTGATCTAGTTCTGCAAGTAGTAGAAAATAGCGGGGCAAGACGAAGTTAGGATCGTAAGGATCATTCAAGGCAACATCATCGGAAATAATCTGATAATTAATTCGTAAGGCAGCATCGATTCGAGACATGACGCGTCTTTCCGTAAATCCGTTTGGATGCTGTACATTTTCCATAATTTATTACCTCGGACTAGATGGTTATGTTCAAACCAATCTCGCTGTATATAGGGTTGAAATATACTCGCGCACGGCGTAGTAACCACTTCATTTCTTTTATCGCGTTGGTCTCAATGATCGGCCTCACACTCGGTGTGGCAGTCCTCATTACAGTGTTGTCTGTGATGAATGGTTTTGACCGAGAGTTAAAGAATCGTGTCTTAGGAATGATACCCCAAGCAACTGTTTCCTCAACACAAATTTTAACAAATTGGCCGGAACTTGCAAAGCAAATTGAAGGGCATGAACATGTCCAGGGAGTCGCACCTTTTACTCAATTACAAGGCATGCTGACCGCACAGGGTCAGGTCGCCGGCATTATGGTCAGCGGGATCGAACCCGAGTATGAGAAAAAAGTTTCGAT
Source organism: Acinetobacter sp. YH01021 (assembly GCF_013420255.1). Classification (GTDB taxonomy): domain Bacteria; phylum Pseudomonadota; class Gammaproteobacteria; order Pseudomonadales; family Moraxellaceae; genus Acinetobacter. The sequence continues at coordinate 7,186 of NZ_VOYO01000024.1, read as the reverse complement.
CATACAAAACCATATGGTTGAGGGCAGTATCGACAGCCTGAAAAAAGGTGAATTTGGTATTGTTTTGGGCAAGCAAATGACCGATGCCATGGGTGTGGGTTTAAATGACAATATTACTCTGGTTTTGCCAGAAGCCACCCCATCACCAGCTGGTGTCGTCCCGCGTTTCAAGCGTTTTAAAGTGGTGGGAATCTTCAGTATTGGTGCTGAAGTTGACTCGATGATGGGTTATATCGCTTTAAATGATGCCTCGACCTTGCTGCGTCTACCGGATGGTGCGCAGGGTGTGCGTATGAAGCTGGATGATATTTTCCTGGCACCACAAGTGTCTCAGGAAATTGTGCGTGATTTGCCGGGGAATTTCTATGCTTCGGACTGGACTTATACCCATGGTAATCTGTTCAGCGCGATTCAGATGGAAAAAGCCATGGTCAGCCTGCTTTTATTCCTGATCGTTCTAGTCGCGGCATTTAATATTGTGTCTTCACTGGTGATGGTGGTGACGGATAAAAAATCGGACATTGCCATTTTAAGGACTTTGGGGGCTTCACCTGCCACCATTACCAAAATCTTTATGGTGCAAGGTACCGTGATTGGGGTGATTGGAACTTGTGCAGGGGCCATCCTCGGGATTATTGCGGCAACCAGTATCAGTAGCTTTATTGGCTGGCTCAACAATACTTTAGGCCTGAATATGTTTGATGCCTATTTTATTAACTACTTACCTTCGTATCTGCGCTGGCAGGATGTCTTGGTGATTGTAGGCTTGTCACTGGCACTCAGTTTTGTCGCGACAATTTATCCGGCTTTACGTGCAGCAAAAATTCAACCGGCAGAGGCTTTGCGTTATGAGTAATCTGATTTTAGATGCCCAGAATATTCACAAATCCTTTACCGATGGCAAGGCCACTGTCGATGTGATTCGCGGCTTGTCGCTACAGGTAAAAGCAGGTGAGTTTGTTTCGATTGTAGGTTCAAGTGGTTCAGGCAAAAGTACCTTATTACATGTTTTGGGTGGATTGGATCGCCCGACGTCAGGTCAGGTCATGGTGAATGGCCGCCGTTTTGATACCTTGTCTGAAGCAGAACGCGGTTATGTGCGGAATGAGCATTTGGGCTTTGTTTATCAGTTTCATCACCTGTTGCCAGAATTTACGGCACTGGAAAATGTGGCCATGCCGCTGATGTTACGCGACAACATGAAGTTTAAGGAAGCCAAACAGCAGGCCGAATATTTGCTGGAACGTGTTGGTCTTTCGCATCGGCTGACTCACAAGCCGGGTGAATTATCCGGAGGTGAGCGTCAGCGTGTAGCTTTGGCGCGTGCAGTGGTCGGTAAACCTAAACTGATGATGGCCGATGAACCGACCGGAAATCTGGATCGTAAGACTGCAGCAAAGATTTTTGAACTGCTGACCGAATTGCAACGTGAGTTCAATATGGCGATGCTGATTGTGACGCATGATGAACAGCTAGCCCATGCAGCAGATCGGATTTTACATATGCAGGATGGTCTCTGGATTGAACCATAAATAACGAGAATATTCGCATTTGATTGAAGCTCACTCCGGTGGGCTTTATTATTGGGCAAAATAATAACAAGACAGAATAAGATTCAATGTTGCAGTGGCTATGTATTGGCTGGATTTTAGGCCTTGCCTGTATGGGGAAAAGTTTCCTGTCTGTTCAACTGAGCGGAACGGCAGTTTTGATCGTTGCGCTGTTGTGGTATCTGTGTTGCCATAAATTAAAGCTCATCTTGAATACACCACTGCGAAGCTTGTTGATCACTGGATCAAGCCTGCTTTTGGGACTATTTTTAGGTCACGCTTATGCCAATCTGCAATTGGCTGAACGTTTATCCAAGCGAGAGCACGAGGTCTCTGAAAAAGAAATCGTGGTGTATATCAAAGAGCTGAATAAACTGGGCGATCAGAATATCCAGCAAGCCCTGCATGTGCTTAACCCTGATGGCACTACAGTCAAATGGATGGGTTTTCTGCCAGTTTCAGATCCTGTCACATCCAGTTTGGTAAATGATGAAACCAAACAGCAGACTCTTGAACTGGGGCGATATTACTTACTTCAAGGCCAAATCCGACCTCACCACAGCTATGCCACGCCCGGTTCTTTTGATGCTGAAAAGTGGGCATTACAGCAAAATGTTATGGCCGGTTTCCGAATCAAGAGCATTCAGGAGTTGCAACTGCAACAACTCTATACGCTAGGTCATGCTCAACATTTCCGTCAGCAACAAAAGTTGAATCAGCGATTTTTGCTTTGGGTAGAACAACAGCGACTGGCCTTAAGAGAGTTTGTGGCCAGACAACCCTTACAGCAGAAAGGCTTGTTACTGGCTCTATTAAGTGGTGATGAAAGTCTCTTGGATCAAGCGACGGAACAGCAATTCCAGCGTTTTGGCATGAGTCATTTACTGGCGATTTCCGGACCGCATGTGCTGATCTTTGCTTTTATCGTCTGTGGCACCTTGCAATATCTGATTTCAAGGTACGCACCGCAGATTTATCTGAAATGGCCAAGGCAGTATTTTTTGAGTCTGCCTTTTTTGTTATGTGTATCACTGTATTGTGCCTTTGTCGGTTTTGAGATTCCGGCGCTACGCACTTTACTGATTTGTGTGATTGTAACTTTAACCTTGCTGCTCAGGCAAAGTGTGCAGCCATTAAAACTGCTGATTTTAAGTGCTGCCTTATTGTTGCTCTTTGATCCTTTTAGCATTTTGTCGGCCGCATTCTGGCTGTCTTATGGGGCCTGTTTTGTCTTGCTGCGGATCTATCAAACCATTCAGCAGCAACCGCATCAAACAGTACAAACAGCATTACAACGACTGTATTTTGCAATAAAAGTTTTGATGGAGTCGCAGTGGAAAATCTTTCTGGCCCTGTTTCCCTTAATGATGTTGTTTTTTAAGCAGGTGGCTTGGATTACCCCGCTAAGCAACCTGGTGGCTATCCCGTGGATTGGCCTGCTGATAGTTCCCGTAGATATTCTGGCGGCTTTATTATTTTTCATTTCTGAACCACTTTCGAGTCTGCTGTTTCAGCTCAATGATATTTTTATTCATATACTGCTGGCATTTTTGAATCTGCTTGATCGGCTGTTTGCACCGCAACTGATTCCTGTGGCCATGAATGTCTGGATGATTGCTCTATGTATTTTGGGCTTATTAATTGTCTTTTTGCCGCGTGGCTTAGTGCCCAAAAGCTGGACAGCACTTGCCTGTTTACCACTGTGCATTCCTCAACTTAATCAGCATGCATTTCAGCTGTCTGTTCTGGATGTCGGGCAGGGACAGGCCATCTTCATTCGGGAAGGGCAAAAGAGCATGATGATCGATATGGGCGGTTATTATAATGAAGAAAAATTCAGTATTGGTCGGCAAGTGATTATGCCATTTTTGTCTGTGCAAGGTGTTGGAGAACTGGATCAACTGATTTTGACCCATCTGGATCAGGACCATAGCGGTGCATATCACAGCATTAAAGATCAACTAAACATCCGACAAGTGTCATCCAATCAGATGCCTGAAACAGCTGCTTCTTCAAGCTTTCAGTTTTGTTATGCAGGACAGCAATGGCAATGGTCTGAGACGATTAACTTTAAAATTCTGGCACCTCGGCAGCAGCAGTTAAATACGCCAAACTTCAATAAAAATGACCGGTCGTGCGTGATATATCTGCAAGTTAAAAATGCCGGACCGTATCAAAACTTTTTACTGATGGGCGATGCGGGCTGGGAGACTGAATATCAACTGCTCCAAGACTATCCCGAACTTCAGGTCGATGTGCTGGTACTCGGCCATCATGGCAGTCAGCACAGTTCAGCCTATCAATTTTTAGAAGTTTTGCAGCCTAAACTGGCGATTGCCTCGGCTGGGAAATTTAACCGTTATGGCCACCCGAGCCAACTGACCCAGCAACGGTTGAAAGCACTTAATATTCCCTTATTGACCACAGCAGAACAGGGGAGTGTGCACTTCCAGCAACATGGCTCAAAACTGGTGCTTTCTGCCGAACGACATGAATGGCAGTGGTTGTATCGTCAGCCCTTAAGTGACTGATTCCAATATGGGCGAAACTTTATGTAGTTCTTGAGTTCTTAATGCATTTACTTTGCCCAAAGCTTGTTCATGCTCAAGTTTGTAGAGATTTCCCAAGTCTTGATGCGCATTAAAGCGTTTATAACTCCAATGATAATGTTCCGGATGGCGACGAATTAAATTTTCAATACTATTGATAATGACTTGTGTGCCTTGATTGGCATTGCCATTATAAATTTTTTCATCAACCGTTTCGATAAAAATATCGAATCCATCTTCAGTATTACGTAGAGCATATAAAAACAGGGCACGCGCTTTGGTCTTTTGAATCAGCTTGGCACTTAAATTACTGGTGGCCAAAGGCACGCCGAAATAGGGAATATATTCACCACCGATATTCGGGGTATGATCCGGAAGGATGACCGTAGTGCCACCTTGTTTTAAGGCTTTAAAAATCTGACGGACGCCAGATTCATCGGTCGGCACCAGATGCGCCTGTTCACGACTACGGGCGGCCCGTACAAATTGATCTGCAGCCTGATTTTTCACAGGTTTGTACATAATGGTCATTGAGGTGAACTGGGCAATATAGGCATTCATAATTTCCCAGGTACCAAAATGCGGCACGATTAACACGAGGCCTTTATTTTGTGCAATGGCATCATGAAGTAGATCTTCGCCAATAACGCGATGAACGCGTTTAAGATTTTTCTGATTGCTTGAGCCCCAAATAGTAAAGAACTCGAAATATGACATTAATTCATTGCGAACCGCAGCACGGTTAATCTGTTCACGTTCCTGATTAGACAGTTCTGAAAGACTGATTTCAAGGTTGAGACGAATGACTTCCGAAGTTTTAGTGACTTTAAAACTGTTCACAATAAAGGCCAGAATACGGGCCATCCAGCGAGAAACCGGAAGCGGTTGGCGGCTAATGTATTTGAGTAATCCGTAAGCTGAATTCCGTGAGCCCTGTTTCGTCATTGATTTCGTCTAAGTACAAAAAAAGAGAACAAAATTTATTATAGGCGAAAACGTTTTGTTTAGACAGAATTACCCGATTCAGTGTATATAATGGATTCAATATAAATCAATTTATTGGATTATTTATGTCCGATTGGCCACCAAAACCTGAAAATCAAATACAAAATACGCAACAGCCAGTTCAACCGACTGGTCCGGAATGGAAATTGCTTGAAAAAGCAGTTTTAGCTTCGGTAGAAGAACAGCGCCGTGCACGCCGTTGGGGAATTTTCTTTAAATTTCTGACTTTTGCTTATCTGCTTGTTGTCATTTTGGCATTAGGCAAAAGCTGTAGTTCAGTTTCTTCAGATGCTAGCGCTGCTGCGGGTTCGCATATCGCAGTCGTGGATATTGTGGGTACGATTGCAGCCGACAAGCAGAGCGTCAACAGTAGCAATACCATCAAATCATTGAAAAAAGCCTTTGAAAATAAACAAAGTAAAGCAGTGGTGCTGAATATCAACTCACCTGGCGGTTCACCGGTACAGTCCGATGAAATCTGGCAGGAAATTCAGTATCTGAAAAAACAGCATTCTGGGAAAAAATTGTATGCCGTGATTGGCGATACTGGGGCTTCAGGTGCTTATTATATTGCTTCAGCTGCGGACGAAATTATTGTCAATCCATCGAGCTTGGTCGGTTCAATTGGGGTGATCATGCCGAATTATGGCGTGACTAATCTATTGCAAAAATTAGGTGTTGAAGATCGCACTATGACCTCAGGCGAAAACAAAGCCTTACTGTCGATGACTCAGCCAGTTGATCCTGCGCAAAAAGCTCATGTACAGGGTGTGCTAGATAATGTGCATGGTCACTTTATTAATGCAGTGAAACAGGGACGTGGGGCTAAGTTGAAATCCAATGATCCTGCCATTTTCTCTGGCTTGTTCTGGACCGGTGATCAGGCGGTGAAATTAGGTATTGCGGATCGTATCGGTAGCTTAAATACCTTGAAACGTGAACTGAAAACTGAAAAAGCGTTGAATTACACCATTGAATATAGTCCATTTGAATCAGTCTTGGGTCGTATGGGGTCATCGATTGGGGATGGAATTGCTTCTTCGGTTGCACAGAAGCTTCAGTCAGAAAACAGCACGACACTGCAATGAAACCACTGATTCATTTCGCGCACGCCAATGGCGTGCCATCCAAAGTCTATAAAAAGCTGTTTGATGGATTGCAAGATGATTACGATATTATCTATGTGCCGCTTTTAGGGCCGGATAAGCGTTATCCGGTTGATAACCATTGGAAAAGCCTGACCCGGCAAGTGATCGACAGTATTGTACGCCAATCTCAAGGCCGACCCGTGATTGGTTTGGGACATTCGTTGGGCTCTGTATTAACGTTTCAGGCCGCTTTACAGCGCCCGGAACTGTTTTCACAAATGATCATGCTGGACCCGCCGATGATTATGGGCAAAGAAGCCTTTGCCTTGCATATTGCGAAAACTTTTCGCTTAAAAGCATTGGATAAAATGTCTCCGGCCGGTCTGTCCAAACGCCGTCGTGACCATTGGAATTCACGTGAACAAGCCGCTGAATTGCTGCGCCCTAAAGGTTTTTATCAGGATTTTGATGCAGATTGCTTCCAAGCTTATATTGACCATGCCTTGCAGGATGATCCCATCCGGGGTGGGGTAGAACTCACTATTCCTAAAATGGATGAGGTCGCAGTCTTTAGAACCAATCCGTCACTATGGTGGTTGCCTCAGGAAAAACCCAAAATTCCTGTGCATTTAGTTGTGGCTAAGAAAGGTCCATTTCTGGCTCGCAAGTTCCCGCAGCAAGTGCAAAAGAAATTTGGTATTCCTTTTACCGTGGTGGATGGTGGACATATGTTCCCATTGGAACAACCTGATCAAGTAGCTGGCTTGGTCAAACAGCTGATTCAGCAACAGTCTGCTTGAATTATGAATTATTGAATATATTGGAAATAAAAAAACGCATCCGAGGATGCGTTTTTTTATATCTAAATTTGGTGGTGTTTTAAAAAGTATGCTGACATTAAATGAAGCCATTATTGATGTAAAAGAAGGTTAAGTCGAAGGCTTTAAAATGGTTTTCAAGCTTTTTGGAGAAATTACAACTTCTTCTAAAACCA